>JAKDMR010000101.1 GCA_030452275.1 Candidatus Nitrosocosmicus sp.
AATTCGTGCTATCTCAAGTTAAGCTTGGCTGAAACATTTGTCAATATGAGCGTTTTCTTTTTGTTCGCAAAAATCTCAGTATTATGATAACTATTATAATGAGCACAATCAGCATAACCAAGCCCAATGGATTGGATAGAGAAAACACTGACCAGACACCTTGATTTTCACTAACAGCTTGTTGTGGGAAATCGACCATTACGATATCACTTTCATAAATGACATATTGGTTTCTCAAGTCATCATAATATTCAACTTTAATTGGCACCAAGTAGTTCCCGGACGATGACTTGTTACTAGTAGACAGTGGCATATTAAATGGCAAGTTAAGTCTCTGGTGCTTCACCAACATTCTACTATTCATCCACTGAAATTATAGAAATGAATTTAGCTTTGTAATGCACCTTATATCCTGTGTCATACCATCCTCTCAGACTGGAATTATCCAAGGTACAGAAAAAGGAACTGCTTTTGTTCATGAAAAGTACGCGTGATATAGAAGAATACAGAAGGGCATATACTGTTAAACAAAAGATGGAAGGGGCACCTTACCGAACAATAGCAAAGGACATGGGTGTCAATTACCATAGTGTGTATGACTGGATTGATAATTACAGAAAATACGGTCTGGAGGATGGCATAGGAAACAGAAGAAAAAACAACGGAGGTAGAAAGCCCTTGATATCTACAGAGAAAAACAAGGAGATGATAAAAGACATTGTACTTAACAAATCACCACAGTCATTTGGCTATCTGAAAAATACCTGGAGTATAAGGCTACTGGCCCTCTATCTTTCCTCACTTTTAGGAATCAATGTTAGTCGTATGCAAACGTGGAGGATAATTCATGATCTTGGTATAGTGTACAAGCAACCAAAGCTCGAGCTGGAAAAGGATGATGATTATGAGGAAAAGAAAGGAAAGATAGACAGATACAAGAAGGTATCCAATGCTCTTTTAAAAAAAGATTCTGTTAGGGTTTGAGGATGAAACCTGGATTCACATGCAACCATATATAACAAGAACATATATGATGAAAGGAGAACAGCAAAAGATTCATCCTCAAAGGTACCAACAATGATAAGGTTAACGCTTTCATAATCTTGCTTTATCCGCTAAACAAAATTAAATTCAATACGGGAAAGACCAGAAACAGCGATGATTACATAAACCATCTAAAAACATCAAAAGATATGTGCTGAAAAGAAATGTCAAGCGATTCATTCTGATCATTGATAACGCATCATTTCATGTAGGCAAAAAGACAACTGAATATATGGAAAGACAACCCAAATGGCTTACTGTAGTATATCTACCAAAAAGAGTACCATTTCTAAACCCTGTGGAATCTAAAGTTAACAGAAACCTGAAGAAAGACATTTGTGCAAACTACTGTTATGAAACAGAGGAGAATCTATTGTGTTCTGTACGAAGGTATCTCAGAAGGACAGGATGTTGGCCTAAGATATGAGACTTAACTTAGATCTATCCGTGGATTGAAAGAAACCTGGCAAGTGTTTCTTTTACCTTGTTTGACTATTGTATATATCGATGCGTCATCCAGTAACACAAATATCTAATGCTTTATGCTATCGCCATAAATATAACTGACAAATTATCACTAGTCATAATTTGGCGCTTGACTCTGATTCTTGAACTTTCTGTAATACATTATCGAATACTTAAAATTACAAGATCCTATCTTCATCAAGACCTTAATGCAGCGATTGGAGTTACTCTAGATGCTTTCCAGGCCGGTAAAAATCCTGCAACCATCGATAAAATAACAGAAGTTATCCAAACTCTTATCATATCCATTGGCATATATATAGGCTCTAATGGGGGTCCCTCACCAGCACCAGGTCCTGCTCTAGTCAGCATATATCCCCCTCCTATTCCTCCTAAAAGACCGACTGTGCCGCCTAAAATACCTATTATGACAGCCTCAACCAAGAAAAGTATCAGAATTGTACTACCTTGTGCTCCAATTGCTTTGAGAGTGCCTATTTCTTTGGTTCGTTCCACAACAGAAGTAAACAACGTGGTAATAATTCCAACAGCACCAACAATAAGTGAAATAACAGCTATTCCAAACAAAAATGATGTAATTCCTTGAGTAAATTCCTGAATCGTTTCTAAAATGGCCTTGACTGTAGTAATTCCTATATTGTTCTTGTAAACTGCCTTTATCTGCTCTACCACAACATCAACAGAGTTACTATCTTCTGCGACAACAAACAATGAATCATACTTGCCAGCTCTCTGGAGTAATGAGTTTCCCGCATCAAGGTTAATGACTATCGCATTGTCAATAGTGGGGTTACCTGTCGACTCCATTATACCTGCGACTACAAAGTTTTTAGATATATCTTGCGTATTACCTGCTTCATCCACAAAAGAATATGTTAATCTGATGGCTTCACCTAGCTGAGCAAATGGGGTATCTTCACCAGGTGGAAATGCAACATCCTCAGCTAATATCGCAGCTGATGGATCACTCTCTCTTATGGATGAACCTTCCACATATTCAAGTGTTGGTGCTATAATTGTAAGGGCACTGGGATTGACAGACAGTATAGGATTGGTTTTAGAATCTCCTCTGGATGAAACTGTTAAAGTTTCTTGAAATGAGGGTATTACATCATCCACAAATGGAAGGGAACTGATTCTACTTACAACTGCTTGATTGAGAGTTATTTTGGATGTCGGTGCAGGAGAGGTACCAGCAATAGGTCCTTGTCCACCTCCACTACCTTCTGATTGAGGTACACTGCTCACAAACAAAATGTTTGGTGCAAGATTGCTGAATTGTTTGTTAAAAAAATCAGTAAATCCTGCACTAAATCCATTTACAGCCACAAGCAAACTACTTCCAGCCATTACCATCAAAATAGTAAGAATTGATCTAACTTTTCTTTCCTTTATAGCATTAAAAGAAAGAATAAAGATTTGCCTTGGATTCATTTTAGAAAGTCACTTCGCCAATCTTTTTATTATAACAACGATTGTATCTCATATCGCTGCATCTCTTATCCTTACGCAAGTCAATTCTTATCATTTAATACGGAATCCAAGTCGTCGGTATCCCCATCTCCATCATCGTCATCATTTGTTGAAGATTCTACCTTTTGGTATTTTTTCTTTTTTCGAAAACGTCTGACGATCAAAAATGAAATAATAATTATTACCATAGCCAAGAGTAATACACCCAGAATAACGGGACTGAAAAGACCAAAGATTAAGCCAGAGTCATTGGAAGAATTTTCTATTTGGGATGAATGGATTACAGTACCGTTAACAATTATCTGATGATCATTGCGAAGATTATCATTGTAGGATATCTTTATAAAGACAGGGTAACTACCAGAACTGGTATTATTTGGTATCTTTAATGGTATACTAACCGGTAATGGAGAATTTTCTGCAAGATCTCCCAGATATTGTAAAGGGGGATATTCCTCAACAAGAGTACTGCTACTAGCAATGGTATTGCTATGGTTGTTATTTTTATCCAAGCCAGATGTAGACATATTATCAGTTGTTTTATTCGTTGAAGGCGGCGGGATCATTTCTGCGGTTGTAAAAAAGGCATTGGTATTGCCCTCATTTAATAGATTAAATACAAGATTGGGTTCATCCCCTATGATGTTTATCTCAAAATCGTATGCACGTGTTGCTATTTTACCTTCAACGTATAAACCCAAATTGAGTGTTTCTGAATTCGCTGTTCCGTCTTGAAGATAATCTAAATTAAAGTTTAATTGGACAGGTTGGCCTATTAATTCTTCAGATGCAAACAAAGTCGTATTGAGCAACGTATATTCCGAAATGGTATTAAAAGACCATCTAGATGGACCCAAAACCTTGACAGATTCGCTTGACGGCTGAAGTGAGATAACAACATCTTGTATATCATCAGAATCAGAACTAGAATAAGACGATTTTTTAATTACGAAAATCAGATCTTCAATGCTTCCTGCGGTAATAATCATGTTATCTGATACGGTTCTATTGTTAAAATAATATTGTTCTAAAGACAAGTTATTATTATTGTTATTTTTCAAATATACGTTAAAATTGGATTCCTCGGGATCAGCATTTACAACCAATCCCAAATTATAATTGACCGTTTCTCTATTGCCAATCGAATTTCCATAAGAAATCTGTACATCTAGGTTTTGAAGCGTTCCAGCTGCAGTTGTCGCTGGGTAAACTAGAGAATTTATAGTTATGATTTCACCTGGCTTTATGTTGCCTACATTGTATTTTAGTGTTCCAAGGGTTGTAATTGATGAGGAGGCGTTCAAGTTATCATTTGGTTGATCAATGTTGGTGGTAGTAGTAGAAGAAGACAATGATGTTGCATTGGTACTATTATTACTTTCTAAAGAATTATCTCCTCCGGTAAACTCAGTAGAGGCACTGTCAGATACGGTAGAAAGACTTCCTCCTTCCGTATTCTCATCGTTATTTGAAATAGTTACAATTGCACTATTTGCAGCTGCACTACCTTTATTGATTATATTGACGCCTAGATTATTTATTTTGGCAGGAGACAGAAATTGATTATCAGTATCAATATCAAGTACTGCTTTACCAGGAATCCTAAATGAAATGGGTATGTCTTTTACCGTGATGTCCCCATCTGTCAAAACTTTTGAATACACAAGATCTAAATTGGTATAATACAATCCTACTTTCGCATCATTTCTTATATAAATATCAAAATAAAGAGTGAATTCCTGACCTGGTTTTACTATCGAGTCATAACTTGCTATTGACATGCTGTTTGAAAGATTGTTGCTGTTGTTATTGGAGAAAGTTGTATTGCTACTATTATTATTGATTTCACGTCCAACTGATACAAATTCATCTGGTAAGGATAGATATCCCTTTATAGCCGAAATATCAGACTGAGCCTTGTTAACAAGGACTACAGCAAGTGTGGCAATTCCTTCTCCTGGTCCCACTTCTTTTTCCTCGAGTTTATTAGAGTCATTCCCAGCTGCTACGGTTTTGTCGGTCCAGTAAGAATCTTGAAAACTAGGATTTTTTTCAATTTGTTGTTGAGCTAATGAATAAAAAGATATCTTGAAATCTTCATCTAATACAAAAATAGATGACATCATCATTATAGTAAATACTACAATAAGGGGAAAAAAAATTGGTCTATTCTTGGCAAAAAATTCTAAAAATAGCATTTTAGTTGATAATCTCTTTTTCAATCTTTCCGTCTCTTACATAAATTGTTTTGTCTGTTTCTTGAGCCAAATCGGGGTTGTGGGTTACCATCACTATTGTTCTGTTATACTTGGATGAGATCATTTTAAGCAGTCTAAAGACATCCTCCCCAGTTTTTGTATCTAAATTACCTGTTGGTTCATCTGCTAGTATCATGGCTGGATTGTTCATCAATGCTCTTGCAATAGCTACTCTTTGTTGCTGTCCTCCACTTAGACTAAGAGGTTTAAGCGATGCTTTATCTCTAATGCCCAATATTTTCAAAAGATTTAAGGCTCTCTGTGTTACTGCTTTTCCATCCATTCCTGCAATAATAGCAGGAATTTCTACATTTGACAATACAGTTGTCCTATTAATCAAGTTATAAGACTGAAAAATAAAACCAATCATTTGGTTTCTCATCTTTGCTATTTTCCTGTCGGAAAGAGAAAAGATATCAATGCCCTTTAAATATATCTTTCCAGCTGTAGGTCTATCAAGTGCACCTATTATATTCAATAGAGTTGATTTTCCACTTCCTGACGGACCCACAATTGAAACAAATTCTCCTTTCTTTACAGAGAAATTGATGTTTTTAAGCACTGCGGTATCTCCTGCGGGTAATTCGTAAACTTTAGATATGTTTACAGCTTTAAGAATTGAATTGTTATTACTCTCTTCAATGTTATCTCTAGTAGTATTAGAGTAATCATATTCTTGTCCATTTTGAATGCTGACAGTGTGTTTATCACTTTTTGTAATTGCGTTCTGATCATTCATTTCGTTTGCCTTGGATGAGTACATTTGTTTCAGATAAACAATAAAAATGGTTTAGACCTGATTAACGATATTTTTACATTGTTGATAAGAAGACACAATGACTATCTATCTGAGTTCTATCAACTCTTCACAGTTTCCGGCTCTATCGTCACCTTGTTGTATGCTAAAGTCAACAACTACATCAACACCTTCTCCACAATCAAAATAATCGGCAGCCGAACCGCCAACAAGAACATCATCGCCCAAGTCGCCATACATCTTATCATTGCCTTCCTCTCCTACTAAAAAATCGTCATCACCTCCTCCTGCCAGGATATCATTTCCTATACCTCCATACAGCTGATCGCTTCCTATACCAGCTTGCAATATATCATCTCCTGAATCACCATATAATTTGTCTTGTCCCTCATTACCTTGAATTACATCACTGCCATTCATTCCTGTTACTGTATCCGAGCCAGAAAAGCCAATAATAATATCAGTTTGTTGGGTACCGCTAATCCTGTCGTCTCCAAATGAACCTACCACGGGACGTTGTAGTTGTTGTATAAGAATATTAGAATCAATTGAATCTGGTTGCTCATCATTTATGGTTATTGATGAAGGTTGTCCAGATCTAGAAGAGTTAGAAGATGACGAAGATGATTGAATGGACTGAGAGGTTTCTATTGAATGTTGATTGGCATTGTTGACATCACTTGCGTTTATTACACTACCTGCTGAATCAGTCGATTGACCTTGAGCTAAAGTAAAGTATGTACTTAGAACATATGTGAGCGATATTAAGAATATTGTTATTGTCAAAAATCTAATATAATCCATATATACGTTCTAAAGGTACACATTGATTATTAATCTTCTGATATTTAGTAAATTTGTGGTTTATACGTTTACTATATAGTAGGAGATTTCTTTTTGGTTTTTGCCAAGACTATTATTAGTTCCTTTCCTATTTTTTTGATCTATTGAGGTACCTATTATACCACCTAGTATATGTTTTCTAAAAACTCTATTTCACAACATATTCAATTAGAAATGAATAACAAACAAAAATAGCCAATTTCTTATCAAGATTTTGCTAGACACCTACAATTGTTTAGATTACATATCCTAATTGATATGACCAAAATTTGGCTCATGGATCTATATTTTTTTATCA
>JAKDMR010000102.1 GCA_030452275.1 Candidatus Nitrosocosmicus sp.
ATTTATTATTACCAATTTTTGAAAATTATATTTAACATCATCCATGATTCCTTCTAATCCATAAAATACTTAGTCTATTTGTCATTGTGTGTAAACTCAAGAATGATTAAGGGGAGATGGGGCCGAAGGGAATTGTTCTAATATACGTACTTATATTATTTGAACCCCTGATCCACGGGTTTCTTCAATAATTGCCCATTATTTGATCTGGAGCCCGTTGCGATGCCTGGCTTCGCTACGACCCCACCTTATTATAGGTTTTTTAATTGTAACTATAAGTTTTTCTAAATTTGAATTCCTGAATGAACCCAAAATTGCTCAATATATGTCAAATAAGCGTATTCCATAAAAAATATAAGGTTTGTTTAACACAATATAATTAACATTGGCAAAATCTATTGATTATGATGTTCTTTCTTCAGCAAAAAATAAAGAACTTGAGACTAATGAAAAATGGGGTTTAGCAGAAGAATCTGAATATTTTGCTAATAAGGTAAAGCTATATCGTCAAGATAAATTGAATGCAGATGAATTTAGGCGTTTTAGACTTCAAAACGGCGCATATGGCTCTAGATTAAATAGCGAATTTAGTATGATAAGAATAAAGGTTCCAGGTGGCGATATCACACCTTCCCAGCTTGAAAAGATTGCCAATCTATCAGAATCATTCTCAATCGGATCTGCTCATGTATCTACCAGACAAAATATTCAATTGCACTGGGTGCAATTAGAAGATGTAAGTGAAGTATTTCGCGGTTTAGCTGAAGTAGGACTTACTTCTAGGGAGGCTTGCGGTAATACTATTAGAAATGTAATGTGCAGTCATTTTGCAGGAGTGTGTCCTAATGAACCATTTGATACTACTCCTTACGCTAAAGCAATAGCGAGGTTTTTTCTAAGAAATCCTATATGTCAAAATCTTCCCCGGAAATTTAAATTTAATTTTTCATGCTGTCCAGAACATGGTTATGTAAGGATAGCCGACGTTGGCCTCGTTCCTACAGTCCGTGATGGAATGAGGGGCTTCCGGGTCTATTTGGGAGGTGGCTTGGGCGCTGCCTCTTTTATAGGTCATTTATTAGAGGAGTTTACTCCAGAATCTAGGCTTTTATCTACTTGTATAGCTACAATTCGACTTTATGACCGACTAGGAAATAGAGAAAATCTTGCAAGAAATAGAATGCGTTATTTGGTCAGCGAAATCGGATGGGAGAAATTTCAGGGCTTGTTATTGAAGGAACGAATCGTGGTTGAAGCAACAATTTCTATACCCACGAGAAAATCATACGATGGTTTTTTGAATACTGGAGATTTGAATAATACTTCAATTTCCTCTACCTCTACTAAGAGTAAAATTACATTACCGGTAATAAATTCCAATTCTGCAGATACACCATACACTCGATGGCTAAATACCAACGTTGTTGCTCAGAAACAGTCTGGTTATTACAGTGTGTATATAACCTTAGGTGCAGGCGATATCACCTCTAGTCAGTTACGGATATTTGCAGAATGTATCAGGGAATTTTCGTTAGAAAAAAAAGCCCGAACGACTCCTCAGCAAAACTTTCTGGTCCGATATATAAAAGCAGATCAATTACCGAAGGTTTTCCAAAAACTATCTGGCAATGGACTAGGAAATCCTGGTGCAAATACAATTGTATCTACTGTAGGTTGTTCCGGAACTACATCATGTAATCTAGCTATTACCAATTCTCATAGGCTTGCAAAGGAGGTCCAAAGTAAATTTTTGGAATTAAATATCGATTTAGATAAAGACTTTGTTGATTCTACTATCAAAATTAGTGGATGTCCTAATTCTTGTGGACAGCATGAAGTCGCAACTATCGGTTTCTATGGTGGTGCTACTAGGATTGGAACATCCATGGTTCCAATCTATACAATGCTTTTTGCGGGTAGTACTGGCGAGAATGGTGAACTGGGTAAGGCAATCATGCGTGTTCCAGCTAAAAAGGTGCTGGATGTAGTTCTCAAAATATTTGAACATTTCAAAAAAGAAAGGACAGGTAATGAAAAATTAAATGAATGGATTTACAAGATTTCAAATGGAAATGGATCTGGCGAAATTAAGAATGTAGATGATATGAAGAAGCTACTTTTACCTATAATTGAGTTACCTGCATTTTCCACCGCACCTGATTTTTACAAAGATTATGGAACTGATACCAATTTTGTCGCAAAAACTGCTAGAGGCGAATGTGCTGCTTGAGCAAATCCATAAAGCGAAAGAAAAATGATGTCAAGGTAAAGGTAAAGGCAAAGATAGTAAATAAACGTGTAAAAGCAAAACCTCGATCAACACCATCAACACCTTCTTTGAATCTTGTATGTGATATCGATACTCTAAGAACCCTAATAAAAAAAAATAAAGTTAGAGTTGTGGATGTTAGAAAAAGAGACGAATATTTGAAAGGTCATATAAAGACGGCCGTTTCTTTACCATTAGCTGAATTATTATCCAACGATGACCCAGAGTCTATAATTAATATTTTGAATAACCTTGGTATATCAAATGATACTTTAGTAGTCATTTATGATGATACATTTGGTGCATTAGCGTCAAGGGTAGCGTGGTCATTTAAGTTTGTTGGGCACAGAAATGTTGCATTATTGGAAGTTACGTATGATAATTGGAAAAAATTAGGTTTAGAAATTGAAAGAAAGTCTAATAAATATTCTAAAGTTTCACATTCTATTGATATCGATTATTCCATATTTGCAGATGCTGAATATATAGAAAATGCTCAAAATGATAAAAATAAGATCATAATTGATTCTCGAGAAAGATTGAATTTTTTAACAGAACATATTCCTAATTCAAAGAATGTTCCATACACCATGTTGCGCTCGGAAAATTCCATTTTAAGAAATCCTTCTGAACTTAAACGATTCATGGAAAATAGGGGTATTGACTTAAACAACGAGATAATCACTTACTGTGGAAGCGTCGGAACGTTGTCAGGATTGGCCTTTTTTGCCTTAAAGACCGCTGGAATTTCAAACGTGAAGCTATATCCAAAATCATTTAAGGAATGGAAATCTCTTGGAAAACCAAAAACCGAATTTAAAGATGCTAACTACTGGGACCTTTCAGCAGAGTGAGTTTTTATTTATTCCTCTATTTCTCAAACCATTCATTAATTCTTTCTAATTCGCAGCCGTTCACAGTTATTTTTATGGGTCCCAATGGGGATTCATTTTCGCTTTCTACTAATACCACCACGTCAGAAAATGCAGCCTGTTTATTTAGTAAAAACCAAGTACTTTGCATGTTGTAATTGTTATACAAAATTCTCTGTAAAACAGCCAGTGTTTTTTTTGACCTTATCTTGTCTTTTATTTTTCTCAAACCGTCAAAATTATTCATCTTGGTATATACATTATTTTTTCTTATCACTAGTTCTGAATCTGGTAATAGGTTTTTGACGGCAAAAACCACTTTTTGTATGTCTTCAGTCAAATTAATTGGAGTTATGACAATAACTTCCACACTTTCAAGTTCCATTTTTGTTCTATGTGGTAAGAAAGTTTTTTTGTTTCCGGTTATTATACTCATCTGACCACTTTTTAATAATTACTTCTACGTGATTCCTAAGCTCGATTAAAGATAGATCATTATTTGATATTGATTCGTCTGCAAGAGCTATTGCTTTGCTTATGCCCACACTCATCTCACGTTCATCTCTTTGTAAAAACTTTTCATGATTTGATGGTGTATCAAACCTGTCTCGTAATTTTATATGGTTATATCTAATAGTTGATGATGCATGAACAGCCAATAACTTTACAAAACCTATGTTTTTTAATACGATATACTCCTCATAACTTCTAATTCCATCTACTACAATAAGACTAGTATTTTCCAATTCTTTAATCTTCTCAATCACTAACCTTGCAACAACTTCATTTCCGTGATGCTTTCTTAAATTTTTCATCAAATCGCCAAGACTTTTGTCATCCATCGGCAAGTTGTTTTCAACCGCTTTTTCCCTTATTATGTCACCCATAGTTATTAGATGAAATCCTTTACTTTGGAGGAAAGCAGCAACTGTTGATTTTCCTGCACCAGGCATTCCTGTTAAGCAAATTATGAATTGGTTTAGAACCGACAACCTCTAGTCTAATCTGTGAACATTCAATCAATATTTATTTTTTGATTACTTCGATTATTGCGAATTAATATAGTTAGAACTTCATCTGATTATATTCATGCGTATATTTGTGGCAATAGATATTCCAAAGGTTGAGAAAATAATCCATATTCAGAATCAAATTATGAAACAATATGAATTTGTCCAACATCATGTTAGAATAATCAACAAGTATAATCTTCACTTGACAATAATGTTTTTGGGGGAAAAGACTGATTTTAAAGTAAGAGAAATTATATCAAATTTGAAAAGTTTAGATTTTGATCCATTTAAGATCAGATTCACTCACGTAGGGTGTTTTCCAAAAAACTCTAATCCTAGCGTTATCTGGTTGGGGCTGGATAATCAAAGTTTTAAAAAATTAAATGACCTGTATGTTGCAATTTCAAAATTGCTGGAAAAAGATATCGGCTACGGGAAGGAAACACAAAACGATTTTAGTAAAGAAAAATCTGTATATGTGCCTCATCTTACAATTTTTCGTATGAATCGACATTTTAAGGGTCGTATATCTTTTGATCCTGTTTTTCAATTTGATCCATTTACAGATGAAATATGCCAAATTAAATTAAAGCGAAGCATGCTCGCAGCAGATGGTCCTATATATTCTGATTTATTTACCATTGATGCACGAGCGTAAAAGAAATGAGTAATCCTAGTATCGATAAATTAATCGAAGTAATATTGAAGGAATGTACTCCTACATCAGAAGAAGAAATTAACCTTCATGCTATGGCTAACAAGGTGAAGAATGAACTTGAATCTTGCGTTTCTGAATATAAACTTGGTTTTGTGATAAAGGAAATCGTATTCGGTGGATCTTTTGCTAAAGGAACGTGGCTTAAAAACGAAGCCGATATTGATATTTTTATCAAATTTAAGAATGATGTTGATTATGGTCATTTTGAAACTTACGGCAAGTTAATTGGAATGCAAGCTCTAAAAGAATACTCTCCGTATCTTAGATATGCAGATCATCCTTATGTAGAAGCTTATGTTGACGGAGTTAAATTTAACATTGTTCCGTGCTTTGATGTTTCCTTCGGGGATTGGAAAAGTGCAGCTGACCGTTCTCCATTCCATACCTCATATGTAATCAGTAATTTGAACCAGGAAAAGAAAAATCAAGTGAGAGTACTTAAGAAGTTTTTGAAATCTCTAAAAATTTATGGAGCGGAGATTTCTATAGAAGGGTTTAGTGGATATGTTTGTGAAGTTCTAATTTTGAAATTTGGATCTTTTTTATCTACTATCCAATTTTTTTCTACATATTCTACTGATAACTCTGTTATCGGTATTACAAAACCCGATCATGAACAGGAAAAATATAAGAGGATTTTTGATAGTTTTCTGGTAATATTAGATCCAATAGATGAAAATAGAAATTTGGGCAGTGCTATTTCATCTCGCTCAGTAGCGACTCTAATCCAGAGTTCAAGAAAGTTTTTATCAAATCCTGGCAATAATTATTTTCGAGAGGAACCGGTATCTCACTCAGACAATGATCTCGATTTTTTGTCTTCTTTCATTCTGGTAATTGAATTCAAATATAGTCATAGACCATCTGATGTCATCTGGGGACAGCTTAAGAAAATGACCAGGTCCGTATGTAAATTTGTCGAATCATATGGTTTTAGAATATTGAAATATCACTGTAATGTGTATGAAAAGGAAAAAGTTTGTGTTATTGCTTTGTTATACGAGTCTCTAACAATTTCTAAATTATCTTTTAAGATAGGTCCTGAAATATTTAGGTTACATGATGTAGAAAAATTTATCGAGATTAATGATGGCTCTCCATTAAAATGGTTGGACGACAACTCTAGAACTAGATGCCTTCTTTTTAGAGAATTCACTAACGCAAAGGATTATTTGGACTTTGTTCTCACGAATAAACCTAATCTAATGGGGATCCCTAGAGGGCTGAAGAGTGATTTTATTCGATCCTTCAAAATATATACTCTTTATCAATATCCTTCTTTAGATGAACATATAAAAAATACCGTTTCTGAATTATTATATACGGATGGCAGAGTATTCTAACAAATTTGTTTTATCATCAGCTAATTTGATTGATTTATTATGTTATCCAAGATTTAGTGCCTCTGATTATTATTCTAGGTTGAGTGAACTT
The DNA here is from genome assembly GCA_030452275.1 of Candidatus Nitrosocosmicus sp. GTDB lineage: Archaea > Thermoproteota > Nitrososphaeria > Nitrososphaerales > Nitrososphaeraceae > Nitrosocosmicus. Next base: position 6,307 of record JAKDMR010000102.1, read on the forward strand.
AGATCGTTAAATCTAAAATTTGTGGTTCTGGAAGGTAATACTCTTTTAAAAGCTATTAGGATTCTGGGGAAAGGAAGTGAAGGATTAGTGTTAAAAGTTCAAAATATGCACAGTAAAACCATGGCACTAAAAATTAAGAGAATTGACTCGTGTAGAACCGACATGAAAAATGAATTTGAATTTTACCAGCGCATAAATAAGAATCATTTGGGACCCATGGTTTACTCTTTTACAAAAAATGCTCTTTTAATGGAGTTCATCGAAGGTTTGTCCGCAAGAACTTGGTTCTTAAAATCAAAAATGAATTTAGACTTGGTACGAAAAATTATCATTAATATTTTGACTCAATGTTACACACTTGATAAACTACACATAGATCATGGTCAACTAAACAAGTTGGATAATCATGTAATAATTTCCCACTGTGGTTCAAAATGCACTATAGTGGATTTTGAAAGTGCTAGTTACATAAGAAAAGTTAACAATGTTACATCTGCTTTTCAAGGGTTAATTTTCAAAGGTGTCATTTCAGATCAAATAAACAAATTTGTTAATTATGATAAAAAGAGAGTCGAATTCTTAAATCTGTTATCCAGCTATAAAATGGACAAGTCAAAAAAAAATTTTGATTCAATAATTGCATTAATTTGAATTAATTATTCTAAGAATCTTAGAAAAACATTAATCTTCACTTGTGTCACTTTAACTATGACCCTTCCAAAAGGTTACGTAATACCCAATAAAGAAGCAGAAGAAAAGACCAAACGAGAAGCAGAAGAAAAGACCAAACGAGAAGCA
>JAKDMR010000647.1 GCA_030452275.1 Candidatus Nitrosocosmicus sp.
TAAACCATAAATATCCAAATGTATCCTTAAAGATTTTGTATTTAAAATTAAATTCTTCCATTGAAATACTAAGGAAATTTTCACAATCCCTAATAGTATTTCTGAAATGACTTCCATGAATTATCTTGATACAGAGCGAACCTATGTCAGCAAATTTTGTATTTAACTTTTCTTTCAGCAGTAGACTAGCTGAAGTCATAGCAAATATTGCATCAGAATCATCCATCCTCAAAGACTTTGACTCCATTTTGTCCAACAACTTTTTAAAAAATCTCAATACATGGATCTCTCCATATCTAGCAATTTTTCAATACGTTTCTCTATTGGCGGATGGGTGGCAAAAAGGTTAGCAAGACTTTTTCCAGAAAGTGCAGGAACGATAAAGAATGCATTAAATCCTTCAACGTGTCGCAAATCTTTGGTAGGGACTCTGTTCATAGATCCGCTTATTTTCATTAATGCGTTTGCCAATTTGGCAGGCTTGCCAGTCATTTGGGCGGATCCTCTATCTGCAGAGAATTCTCTATATCTGGAAATAGCCCTAATGACTAGGAAACTTAATATCCAAGTCAAAAAGGCAACTAATATTATAATTAAGAACGCGGCCCCATTGTTTCGATCCCTTCCTGCACCATACATTCCTCCAAAAAATCCGAATTGCATTACCTGCCATGCGATTGTGGAAAACAAACTAGCTAAAGTAATAACCAATACATCACGATTCTTAATATGTGTTAATTCATGGGCTAAAACTCCTTCCAACTCATCGTAATCCAAAATTTCCAATAGTTTAGTAGTAACAGCTACAACTGAACTGCGTTGTCCTTTCCCTGTGGCAAACGCATTTGGAACTTTACTATTCATTATAGCGATTTTAGGTTTATCCATACCACTTCTCGAAACTATTCGTTCTATTATTTCGTGTAAAATTGGATACTGTTCTCCTGTCACAATTTTTGCACCTGTACTCCAAAGAACTATTTTATCAGAGAAAAACCATTGACCTAGAATAAAAGCGCCAGATATAATAATAATCGGAAAAAAACCTAGTCCTAAATAGTATAGGACTGTAATAAAGCCTAGATACAAAACTGTCAGAATTGCAAAGCAAATAATAATTCGTGTAGTTAGCCCGGTATCTGTTTTTTGCCATGAATATCCCATATTGTTACTATATGATAAATTTCCCTATTTAATTTTGTCATTTTAGTTAAATTCAATTTGATCTTTTTGAATACCATTGATTTTAAGGGAGATGGTTGTTCATTTTATATGTGTAATTTATTGTTAAGGTAAATTATAAAAAAGTGGTCAATTCTTCACTTAGCATATGTTATAATTGTCTATTCTGCATGCCCGCGAATAATTAAAACATCATGTTCTATCCTTGATATACTGCATGGTTCTCTCGATCAGAAATTTCTCATACGTAGAATGTATATGGTGTTTTAGGTTTAAGAATCTACAAGCCATTGGGTACCATACACCTCCATCCGTAGAAACTGGGTACTTCCAATGAACCTTGACCAGGCCTGAGAGAAATTTTTCTGCTATCAGCATGTTTCTTTCTTTGGATTTATTAGCTAAAAAAGTGCGAGGATCTGTCTGTTTTCTGGTTCTATTGCTATCCAAAGTCAGATATGCTCGGAACCAACCTTGAGCAATATTTCATCTACTATGAATTCAGAAAACCTTTTACTTTTTGTTGCTTTGTCGCCTAACTCAAACTATTTAGCTGGGATATAACCAATTTATCACT
>JAKDMR010000648.1 GCA_030452275.1 Candidatus Nitrosocosmicus sp.
TGGATAACAATAGATTACGAAAATAGATTTTTACATGTATACAAGAGGTCTAATGAATGGACGATAAATTTTAGACTAATCTTCCTCTTCTGGTTCATAAGTTATTGTAAATCTATCCATCAAATTTTTTACTCTACCTTGATTTGGATAAGATGCCAGCGCTTCATCCTGGTTGATAATTAATGAAAACTAATTTCCATTAATTATTAGGAAAAGGATGCTAATTTAATAATTGAAAGCAATAATAAAGTAAATACAGAAAATAAATTTGAAAAATTATCTATGTTTTAGATCATTCTTGCCTTAAAGTATTACTAAATAAGAGAAGGTGGATTACTTTGACATGACTACTAACAGATTTACGTAGTTATCTGAACTGGCCATACTTGTTATAGAATAGGAAGTAATGTCATCAATTTCATATCCATCTTTTTTAATGGTATCTACTGCTTTCCAAACAGCATCAATATATTGTGACTTCAAGACTACTGTGTTAGGACTTTGATGCAAGATATCAACGGTAGGAATACATTGATCAGGCATAAAATCAAGACATGTTTGGAATTCCTTATTCTCAGAAAACAGTTTGGTATAATTTGTAGCAGGAGCGGTCGTAGTTGATGTATCATTCTGTTGTGCAAATACAATTTGTTGTGATAATGTAATGGATCCCAAAATCGCAAAACACAAGATCAAACTAGATAGAATTATTCTCATGATTTTGATTAGGAAAAATCTCTTATATAAAATTTGAATAATAAAGAATACCGGATTGAACAAGCTGAAATTTCGCCATATTGTTTAATTGGTTTACCAATTAGATCAAGGGGCATTGACTCAAAACCTAATTTTCTGGACATTTACAACCAAACTTTCAACCTCTTCCGATAGAAAAATAGGATAGAATAATGTTTAATAAAATTATAAATATATTGTGTGGCGTTGGAATATTGAAAATGTTCTCCAAATCCATCCAAGCGAAACTAGACATATATTCCTTGGTAGCTTTATCATTATTCCTAACAATTGGATTCATTGTGGCGTATCAAACAGTCTACTCATCAGCAACCAACGATGCAGAATATGAACCCACACCAGCTGAGAATTTACAAATTGTCCAGAGATGTGGATTTCCTGAAGACGCTGTCATAACTGAATGGATAAACACATTACCTAATGATATTGATGATGCAAGTATTTCAGATCAGATAAAATACAATTGTGGGATTAAAGTGCAATTTGATATATTCTCTCAAAAACTTGCAGATATAGGTGGAAATTGATCATTAGGTCTTTGCACCATGAATAAATGATTTTGAATTTTCATTGAAACTTTAAAATCAATGACGTTTCTTTAAATTCTATTGTATTTTTCTCTCCAAAAATTCAGTTTTCTTTTCAAATATTACTTGCAGTAGTCTTGTGCTTAAGGAATTATTTTTGAATATTCTCCCAGATCAATCCTTAACAAATCGAAGAGAAAAAAAAGTGTTGGTTTTCAATAGTCAAATTTGAATTTGCGATCCATCTTCAACATGGATCGCAAAAATAGATAGTCTTAAAGTATTTGCAACTTTAGAGGATTTATCCAAGATAAGTCAATATAAAGGATAAATTCATACATTATTAAATTCCATAACTTACAAAATATACACTATTGAAATTGTCGATGGATGAGATTTAGGTTGAATAATATGGTGATGTTCATAAAACAACCTAATAATACAATTTTTAAAGCATAAGTAAACTGTATTAATT
>JAKDMR010000649.1 GCA_030452275.1 Candidatus Nitrosocosmicus sp.
ACCCATGATATAATATCAACCTAGAAAAATTTACCTATACTAAACTAAGTAATATATATCATAAAATAAAAGGTACATTGCATGAATAAATTCAATGTATTCGTAGTTTTAAGTATCGTCGCAGTCTCCTCAATATTTGCAGGAATAGCAATGGTAACACCAGTATTAGCACAAGGTGATTCAACTATACCATTGGGTGACATGAGTAATACGACAATGGCGATGGACAATTCAACTAGTATTACAGGTAATTCAACTAATTCAACTGAATCAGAAGGAGAAAGATCTGAGAATGGAGAAAGTGAAGACTAACTTTAATTCATGGTAATTTTTTTTGATACTCCAAAGCTTGTATTTATAATTAATTTCTGAGAAAATATAGTTACAACTCACGCGAAGGCTATATTATGGTAGGTTTTTAATGAACAGTAACAAGATCTAGAAAAAATAATACATTTTGTAAACATGAAAATTAACAGATTTTTGACCTGATGTTGCTAATCTATCCTTTAATCGCTTTGATCACATATCATATTATAAGGCTAAAAAAATAAAAAACTTATATTTATCAGTGGTTAACAAAAAACCGGATATATTATCTATTACTCATTTTTTTCTGCGTCTACTTCAATTTCTTTTACTTCGAATCCTTGTTCATTTATGGTATTTACTATGGATGATATTTTTTGCGTAGCCTGTGCCACGTCGCCTGTTGATTGCGTATTAATTTCAAGTTCACATTCTTTTGCTTTTAGATCCTGTTGTTCCATGGAATCAAATACGGCAGAAATCTTTTTTGGAAATTGTGTCCCACCATCATCTCCAATATCCATTTCTATGCTGAATTCTCTATTGTCCAGCCCTTGTTGTTTTACGGAATCTAATATTGTACCTAACTTTTGAGAAATTTGTGAAGCGCTAACTGCTCCTGTTTTGAATTCAATTTCTAATTTCATTAAATAAATTTGTAGAACATACTTTATAACTATGGGAAAACTGAGCACTCTCTCATGCATATGATATTGAATTTTTTTTATACTTCTCAATAATATTATCACCTGTGAATTAGAACCGCTCCAATTAAAAAAAGTCGCTATAGTGGGTTTTATAGTATATGTGTATAATATTTTTTATATGAATAATAATTCAAATTTATTTTTGCCCGAATTGTTAGTTGAAAAAAGGAGTGGCAATACAGAAAAATTTAATACTGAAAAACTTTTGAAAGGAATTAGTAGAGCTGGAACCCCCTTTTTGATTGCCAAAGATGTTTCTGAATCACTCACTAATAAATTGAAAGATAACCCTCCGATTGATAATTTAATTTATTCTAGTAAAATTAGAGAATATGTTACTGAAGAATTAAAGCGAAGGAATCAAATCACAGTAGCTGAATCATATTCAGGTTATAGTAAAAACAAAGTTACATCCTTAAATGAAGAGCACATAAAAAATGAAAAATATGATTCAAAGGTTCCACCATCTATAAATACACATTCAAAGCAAAATGTCAAGGACAAGGATATCAAGCCTGGAATTTGAGATTTATACCCTCTCCTAATTAACCTCTTAGGCTGCAAAAAAGGCCCTGTCAACTTAGGGTAATTTTTCAAATGCTTCCCAATATTTCATATCGATTAAGATGAATCATTTCAGAACAAAAGGTCATAAATCGTGCTCAAAATGCAAGGAATCTTGTCGATATTGTCTCGGTTAGTCCGGTGACAACTCGAATTTACTCTTTTTCAAATGCTTAA
>JAKDMR010000650.1 GCA_030452275.1 Candidatus Nitrosocosmicus sp.
TTCATGAAAGTTCTTTATAATTAGGAGCTGAAACATTCAGAAATAAGAGCGAAAGAAAAAAGAAAAAAATAGCTGCATCGAGTCAGAATAAGGGTAATTCAAGTTTTATAGACCTGCTTGATAGTGTAAAGAAAGATGATGATTTGCAGAAGAAAAAGGACGAACCATGAGAAATTTTGATCACAAAGCTTGAATTATTATGAGTCGCTGTTCTACTACTCAGATATACATTGTGAAAGTCTCGGCAGCCTAACCATCCGCCTTGTTTACCTAAAAAGAGTACATGAACAGATAACTTTTTTCCTGTTTATTTGTTTTGGATATACTCTAATTATGAAGGTCAAGAGAAAAATCACTTTTGGTAAATTTTCATAACAAAATTGCATAAGCAAATAGTAAAATAAATGTCAGTGATATGGTGCCAATGCTCAATAGTTTAAGAAGTATCTCAAGTTGATATGTTTCAGATCTCTTGGTGTTATTTCTTTTATTATATTTGTAGAGTCTAGAAATTCTAATCTCTATGTAGCTTAGGATAAAAGGTATTAATGAGAAAAATAAACAGATAGGTGTTATAGAGTTTGTCTGAATTACAAATCCCGCCATAAATGGCAACATACCCCATGATAATGCAAACCAATAGTTCCTGTGAAACAATCCCTTAAAAAGCTCAAAGTTGTACGCAAAAAGAAAAAATCCCTCTATTATCCCTATAAATATTAAGAGCGGAGCATACAATAGAGCATAGTATAAACCCAGTCCGTATGAAAAACCCATACAAGCCAGGATAATAAGCCAAGACTGCCGCTTGTTGAATACATCTCCCCACGGCTTTATCTTCTTGGATCCTATGTTATCGGCCACATGGGCCCCTATTCCTAGGGCTACGAAATATATCAAAACTAAAATGGCCAGTCTCTCGAAATTAGGTGAACCCGCTATCAAGCTACCCCAAACAACGAATGAAATACACATGCCCGTATATGGAAGAAAAAGCAATCCACAAAACATTCGAAATCTTTGAGGACCGAATTTGGGTACGAACCACTCATTCAGTCTAGAGTCATCATTCATCTTTGAATGCGGATATTATTGCAGATGTTTCCAATGTTTGAAATTCCTTGCGTATTTGGACAAACCCATGCGATGTAAGGATGGAACTTAATTCTGAATCCCAATGGTTGCTAATAATGAGATTGTCAAGTTCGTTAAACACATTTGTCCATTTCCTATCAAGCCTCCAAAGAGTCTTGATGATTCTAAAATAAATTATCCAAACTAATTGATAAGCAAGTCTCTTTGGATAGGTAAAATCGTGAAGAATAAGAAGGCCCTCTGGTTTCAAAACTCGGTGGCATTCTCTAACCAATGCATTTAAGTTAACATATTTGGGTAAATAAGAAGCTACGATACAATCAAAATACATACTTTGGAATGGTAAGAATTCGGCCGTACCGTTTATGGAATCAACCTGTACCCTTTTCTTCCTTAGCTGGCTAAGATATTCAAAAGTTAAATCAATCCCATAAACTAAATTGTTATTTTGTCTTAATAAGGAGGTTAAAATGCCCGTACCACATGCCATCTCCAAGACCAATGATCCTGATGGTACTCTCTCAGCTATTTTCCTTTTCCAATTTGAATCCTGCCCCAATGTTGCAAGTTTTACCAATTTATCATAGCTAGCTGAGTTATCTTTATTGAAAAAGCTCTGAGCTAAATTAACCCTCATGGTCATATCTATATAATGAATA
>JAKDMR010000103.1 GCA_030452275.1 Candidatus Nitrosocosmicus sp.
TCAAAGCAAGCACAATCAGTTTACAGAAAGAAAGCATGTGTCAGTTTACATGACTGTTAACCTACCATTGCTTTTCCAGGAGTCGTTGTGATTTATTTTGTCTTTTCTAAAAAAGTGATTACTATGCATAAGGCTGATTGATCAATTCATAAAAATGAAAAAACTATTAACTCCTATAATTTGATCAGGCTAATATGAATGAATTTTACGTGAGTTTTTGGAATGTCAACAACTTATTTGATACTCTTCCCACATCAATAGGGTCTGCTCTTGAGTTCACACCTGATAGGGGATGGAATAATGTAGTAAGGAACAAAAAAATTGAAAATCTGGCTCATGTAATAAATTCTCTGCATGATAACCAGGGACCAGATATAATCGGTCTGTGTGAAATTGAGAGTGAAAAATTAGCCCTTAATTTGATAGATAAACTCCGATCGGAAAAAGAATATTCAATTGCACAATATCTGAATAGCCCAGACATTCGTGGAATTGACACCTGCTTATTATACTCAAAAAAACTATTTAGACTTAATACCGTTAAGGGTTATAGCACACACCTAAGATATCCCACGAGAGATATTTTGGTAGTAAATTTAACTGTTTTATCAAATAATGCAGATTTCAACATAATTGTAAATCATTGGCCTTCACGGGCTGGGGGGCGATTCGAAACTGAACCTCTTCGAATTGCTGTGGCTGAAAATTGTGCACGTGCTGTTGAAGACATTTTGAAAATAAGCCAGAGTGAATTGCAGAATCTTCCTGGGGATTTAAGGTATGATGAAAAATCGCTCTCACTGTTAAATGAAAAATGGAATAAGAATATTTTACTTATGGGCGATTTTAATGACAATCCGTACGATAGAAGTATTTTGAGCTATTTACATGCTACACCTGATAAACGAAAGTTAATGAATTGGGATGAAATATTCGAACATCCGGTTCAAAAAAGATGGCCCTCTAATAAACAGACTGATAAACACAATTATCTATTTTATCAAGGATATCTTTTTAATTGCATGTGGTCACTCGTACCAGATGGAACTATTTTCTATGATGGTGGGTACGATTTATTTGATCAATTTATTGTCTCTCGTGGATTACTGAATGGCGAACAAGATCTGAAAATAGATCTAAACAAAATTCGCATAAATAAAAAAATTCAATTAGATCGCAATCTTTCTTACGAATTTTTCGATACCCGAGACCGAAACAAAATACATCCTTCATATGGACAGAGTCCGATGAGATTTGAATATCAGCGAATTAAGCCAAACGGAGATCTTGAAGAGTTATCTCCGGGAAGAACAATACTCACTGGGTATAGCGATCACTTTCCAATAGAATCGACAATCAACCTCCTTTAGAACAATATAGCATAAGGTGCAGTTGTCAATTTTGAGAGGTAAAGATATTAAACTAAATCTTTGAGGAATAAGATGATATTAGAATGAATTATCTGTTGTATATCTTTGAACTACAATTGGTTGATTCAAAAAGATAAAATCTGGAATGAAAATAACTATATCTACACAAAATAAAAACAAAATCAAGTAATTAATGAACCTTTATTATTATGATTCTCCCAAAATAAACCAAAATATGAAAAATTGGGACGAAGATCTAGCGAAGATAATGGAGAAAAAGATGAAAAAGTACAAGGAACAAATTGACAATAATCTTCCAACAAGCAATAATCACGATAAGAATGTCAATGGTCCGATTACATTAACTGATTATAATTTTGACGAAACTATTAGAAAATATTCATTTTTAGTAGTGGATTTCTGGGCTCCATGGTGTGGTCCTTGTAAAATGGTATCGCCCATAATTGACCAATTGGCTATCGAATTAAGAGGAAAAGCGGTGTTTGGCAAACTAAATGTTGATGAGAATCCTACTGTCGCAAACATTTTCGGAATTCAAAGTATTCCCGCTTTGATCATATTTAAGAATGGAGAAGCAATAGACGGCCTTATGGGCGCCATGCCAAAGCAGCAACTTGTATCTACAATATCTCGGTATTTTTAAATGCAATTTGGGGCGTAGTTACTCTTTTTTGATTTTTTTCTACAGGTTTTGCTGATATAAGCCTATTGCTTTTGGTTACTTGCATGGATATACGACTCTTTTTTTGTCTCTAGTCAATATTGGTTCGTACTAGATTAGGGTCAATAGATTTTACATTGCATAACCTTCCATTAATATTGGTTGAGGAGATACATTTAATTTCATATATTTGAATAGGGTAAACAGTTCTTATTTTCTATCGTCGGAAATTTAAGTTTGCTAAATTCAGGGAGGAGTTTTTCTAAATATTATTTGAAGATACAATGATTCTAACCTTTCTAGGTGTTCTCATAGGAGAAATTTCTCCTCTGATAATAATGTAGGTCCTTATTCCTTTGGCGAGTATCTTACTGATTCTTTATGCTTTTCCCCGGATCTCTGGCGAGAAATCTGGTTCTTAAAGCTGTCGCTCATTTCATCAAAAATTTTAGCAATGTCATATTCGTTTGTAGACGTATATGTATATCGTCTATGAGGGTATATAATGTGCGCAGATATCTCATATCTCTTTCTTTCCCCTGTTACGTCCTTAATCTTAATCTTACATCTGGCTTCTATAATCTCCTGAGATATTTTATGCATTAATTTCAGTATATTAATAAATTTTGATTTTACCATCTCTGATTCAAACGGATCTTCTGGTAGGCCTATTATATATGCAGGAATTTCACTCTCCACTTGTTCTCCTAAGAGTGAAATAATATCTCTGAAAGTAATTATACCTAGTAATGTATCAAGTGATTTTACTAATATATAGGATGAATTGGAATTTAGCAATAAATTTATTACCGAATTAATAGCTTCATTTGGACCAATCGTTACTATGTTTTTGTCTGCAATACCAATTACTTCAAGTTCAAGCCTGTGTTTATCATGTTCTGATACAATTGCATCCCTTGCAATTCTCTCTGATGGAATCAGTGTGTGCATTATGTCACTTGACGTTACAATACCCTTGACCAAGTTTTTCCCTTCGTGCATCTGTTCTACAATTGGTAGATGATCTATCATGTCTTTTATCATTATGTTCCTCGCGGTCGCCACCTTATCTTTTGGCTCAATTGTGATAAGTTCAGGAGTCATCAAGTCAGAAGCGATAATTCGTTTGTCAAAGTTTATTTTCTTCTTATTAAAAGTTTCAAGGATGTATTGTAATATTCTTTTTGACGATACCTGTCCTATAATTTCGTGACTGCTTTCATCAACAATAGGTAACGCTCGTAATCTATGAAGGCTCATTATCCTTGCAGCATTTCCAACAGTGTCAGTTTGTGAGAGACTTGGAATTCTCTTACCTAGTGTAGAAGATTTCATCGTGTTAATGTCCCTACCAACTAGTATGTCTCTAGTATTCAGGCAGAATAGTGATTTATCTGATAATTGTACAAATACCTCGTGGGATTTTTCTTTAATCATCATTCCAATGATTTTGGATACAGGGACATCTTCCTTAGCCAAGACTGGCCTCTCAATAAGATCTCTTAATTCCTTATTTCGAACGTCTTTTATATGACTATATAATTGTCTACTGACCTCTTGTGAAATCATGTTATCATATACGTCCTACATTATTTTATACTTGCGCAATTCAAATGGCTATGGCAGAGGCAAATTACATGTTTTAAGGCTTTATTCTCGACATTTGATCCTGCATCAACCAATTTACAAAAATAATTACACACTATGGAGTAGACATAGGTCAATGTAAGGATGACAAAAATTACTATTACAATAATGAAGAAGCATGTGGCAAGAACCTAGGATCTCGTTATATGACAACAATGACGATAAATTGTGCACATAGTATCGTAAAAGAAGATGAAAATGAAGAGAATGGTGAAATATATAAAGTAGGAGCATATCTAACCTTCAAAATAATAGTTGGACAATTGACCTAAAAGGAAATGATATTCCAGTAACTCCATTCTTGTTGTGCCTAGCTGTTACCCGATAATTAACTCCATTATTATTTTATTCACTCAAGGGGATAAAATGGAAATAAAATCTAAAAGCAAATATCAACAGCTCTACAGAATCGAAACGATAATTAAATAGTCTAGGGGATATTTCGATTCATATACGGGTTGTCAAACTAACTAGTATATTCATTTAAAGTAAATCCTAAATCATGTTGATTTCATATTCTTATTTTAAGTTTGACATGATCGTTACATTTTGTTCAACATGGACAGAAGGATCTCCTGTTTTTCAATCAAACTATATCATTGACTATTCTAAGATCTTAAGACTTTTATATTTTCAAAAGATGTAGTTGACATGTCTTTCTTATAGTGGTGAAAATGGAGCGGCAATTACATCCGGTAATCACCCGGGTTCAAATAGCTAGAGACCACGTTTTAACTCCACTTTGGTAAACATACAAGTATTCTAATAAAAGTTTAGGTTATCTAACTTGATATTTTATATGTAATAGTGATGAATTTTAGCTAACTTTCATCATTATTATTTTCATTACCTTCACCATCATTACCTTCACCATCATTACCTTCACCATCATTCTCCTCTTTTTGTACATTCTCATCACTAAATACTTCATTGGTATCGCTTGCAGGATTTGGGTCAGGTATAGAATCTTGATTTTCTTCTTGAGAATTTTCGATATCAATTGCTTGCTCTATTTCTCCCTCTAAAATTTGGCATTCAGAAAAGTCTGTACCTGAAGAGCCAGCTTCTTCACCACAATTATCAGAATCGTTACTATTTATGATTATTCTAATATTTGAAAAATGAAATCCTATAGGTATAGTAACCTCGCTATACTTAGAATCAAGGTCAACTACAGAAAATGGGATATTTCTTTGAGGACTTTCGTTTTGTGAAATTGCAGTATAAGTTACGTTCCCAATTTCATCGATAATAGATTTAGGCATCTTTAATTTAATAAATTGACTCATATTAGTTCCAGAATCATTGGGTGTAGAACGTAAATCTATAATTACAGAAGTATCTCTTTCTGGAAATATACTGTCTATACCAATATTATTAGATCGAGTTATCGTCATGGGATATAGCACTTGTTCTGAATCTTCTTCCTCAGAAGCCGAGTCTAACCTGTATATATGATTGGCACCAAAGTAAACATAACCGTCACTGGTTTGAGTTATACCATTTACTGCCTCAAATGGGTAGTGATCCAATTGAATACGTAGCTCCGAATCGATAGTTTCAGAAACATTGTCTACATGAATTCCATAAATATCTCCCGTATAAGTTCCAAATAAGAAATTATCTTTTAAAGCTGAATATGTATCACCAACATAATACAAAGCTTGAGTAGGACCTTGTGGATACAAATAGGCTCTCAAGGGCTTAATATCCAAAGTTGAATTTGATAATTCTGGCGCAATATTTGGAAGCTGGAATATTGGATATCCGTAATTTCCACCTTTCTTTATTATATTTATCTCATCATAAAGTTCATCACCATTTTCAGTTACTATGCCAATATTATCCTTATTATCAAATGCAATACCGAACATATTTCGATGACCGAGGGTATATATCGGAGAATTTGGAATTGGATTATCTGACGGAATAGTTCCATCTTTATTTATTCTAAGTATTTTTCCTAATAATGAGGAATTCGATTGAGTGTGTTCTTCCTCTGTAGCGTCTCCAACTGTAATGTATAGTTTGTTATCAGGTCCAAATCCCAACGCTCCACCCGAGTGATAACCAATGCCTGCTGGTAAATTATCTAAAAGAACAGTAGTGTTTATTGCAACGTTATCTTTCTCAGTAAGTCTAATTACTTTGTTAACAGGGTAGTTACCCTCGCCATTGGTAGAGGTATAGTACAGATAAACAAAATGATTTTCTTTAAATTCGGGATCCAACGCAAGACCTAATAACCCCTGTTCCCATCCAACATAGGAATCATTTATCACTGCAAAGGGTTTATCCAATAATATTCCATCTTTCATTATTTTTATTTTGCCTGTATTCTTTTCGGAGATGAATATTCTATCATCAGGTGTAGAAACCATACTTGAAAGTAGAGTGAACATTTGAGCATTATTTTTATAAATAGAGAGATCGTCTAATGTATTATCAAATGACCAGTGTCCGACTAGACCTTTATTTGGGTTCAGTCCATTGCTTGTGGCAGTGCTGTTTTCATTTCCAAGATATAATTGTTTGATTTCGTCCTCAGAAATTGTACGATTATACAGACTAATATCGTCAACTGTACTACTAAATTCATTACAAGAGTTACAATGGGATGCAGACCCAATATGTATAGGAAGGTTGTGAGCTGAACTATAATTTCCATCATAATTTAGAATTTGAAATAGTTCGCCATTTTTATAAACTTCTATTAGCGAGCCATCAAATGTAGCAGCTATGTGAGTAAATGAATTATTTGAAATAGGCATGCTTTCGGATATTGTCAAGCCTCCAGAAGTGTCGGTCACAACAAAACGAATAGCTTGATCATTATAACTATGATCGAAATACCATCCATTGTTCGCCTCTATATTTACATTAGAAATAACATGTGCATATGGGCGTTCTTGAACCTGTTGATCAGGATGTGGCTTAGCCCTATCTGTTTCCTTTACCCAAAAAGATACGGAGATTTCAGAGGAATTATAAAGATTGCTTTGAGGGATTTCTATATATTCTCTATATATATCAATAAATTCTATTGCTTTACCATTTTTTCCATCGACATAAAAAGGCTCCCTTGTAATATTCATTATTTTAGTACTGGTGTAAGTAGTCGTGTTGCCTTCAAATTCACTTCTAAATGGATCACAATGAAGATAATCAAATTCATCGGTATATTCGCAACCAAAAGTACTATTTATGATGTTCATTGATTTATTTGTTTGACGAGTATCAATAGTAGCATTTGAATTTATCAAATCTGATGGTAGTAGCAAAATTGAAAACGTAACAATAAATGACAATGTTATGGCTAGAGTGTAATTCAGCATGACCAAGAATAAAGATTAATCTATT
>JAKDMR010000651.1 GCA_030452275.1 Candidatus Nitrosocosmicus sp.
TCCTTCTACAAATAGGACTATTATATTACTCTTCATTAAATTCCCGGAAAGTTTTGAAAAAACAAATCCTCTATCCCTAAATCATTTTTTAAGAATTCTTTGATTTCTTTTATGTCCTTTTCAGATTTTATTATCGAATTTCCATCCTCTTCTCTTCTTACTATGAGGATATTAAAGTCAGCTAAATTCTTAATCATCTCAATATTATGAGTAGTTATGATGATCTGATTGAACTTAGAGACTTCTTTGAATAGTTCACAAATCGACAGTATCAATAATGGATGTAAGTTTCTTTCTGGTTCTTCGATAACAGTAATTTTGTTGTTTTCAAAGTATAATGCTATTATTAAGGCGAAAATATTGATACTTCCATACGAAATTAATTGGGAAGGCATTTCCTTCCTCCCGAAGTAATTTTCCTTAACATAGAATCTTATGTCATTTTCCTCTCCTGCTTTTACACTCAGAGATTTTATGAAAGGAAGCAAGTTTCTAATTTTAGTTTGTAATAGCATTCGATCATCATAAGATTCACGTATTCTGAGTATTGTATCAGCCATATTACTCCCATCCTTTTTCAATTTGGATTCTCTGCCAATTTTGGTATTTTCTTTCGCATACTTTGGGTAAATATCGTAAACACCAATACGTTTAAAGTCATCAATGAGAGGTAAAATATCAATAGCTCCAGATCCTTCAATTAGTAGTTTATGTGGCTTTGCAACTCTAAAAAATTCACCAAAGAATTTGTTAATATCTTCAGTTTCTTGTTTTTCCCTAAGTTTGATTAGTTTAGGGAAATGGATGGAAAGTAAATTCTTGTTATCTCTCTTTATCCGTAGATCGCCTTCATTTTCTTGTGACTGTATTCTGTAAACTAATTCTTCACTATCGATTCTAAAATCTGGGATCTTGCCCTTCCTATATGTTAATACAAATTTATAATTGACATGGATAATCAAGTAATTGTTAGGCAACATTCTTTTGAAAAATGGATGATTACCTTCTTCTTCTAAAGGCGTTATACTTAATTCAATACTAAAACTCCTGCTGGAACTGTTGTAATTAATCAAGTTTTTCATTCCTCCAAACTTAACTACAGCTTCTTCTAGCCCATTCTTTACTACTAATTTCAAAAATTCAAAAATATCTACAAAATTGGACTTCCCTGACGCATTAGCGCCTATTACTACGTTAATTTCTTTTAGATCAATGTCTAGCTTTTCTATCGATTTGAAGTTACTAGCAATGATCCTATTAAACAATAAATGATAACAAACGACCTAAATTTATAACCTTTTATTAAATATACCAGTTTATTGTCATCTATTTTTCATTCTGGCTTCTATGGTTTAGCTGATAATTTCGAAACTAATTGATTGGTGATGTTTCAAAGTGTTAATTGTCATCAAAAACTTAATTTGCCTCTATAAGTTCGAACGTATATCTTCCACAGACGCCCTATTTGCCTTACGATATCATCGTATTGTCGGCGGATTTAATATAATTAATTGACATGATTTAAGACTATACTTTAAAATCTGGAATGAATCATAAGGGCATAATAATGGACTGTTCCATGAGATCTAAGGACTTTCTAATAAGGTTGATTAGGAATTATGAATACTGCAATCTTACTGAAAAACAATCTTTGGGATTGATCAACGAGAAATTATCAAAATCGATCTCAAGATCAACATACTATAATTACAAGAAGAAACTATGCAGCGATGAAAAATTCCAATCA
>JAKDMR010000652.1 GCA_030452275.1 Candidatus Nitrosocosmicus sp.
TATTTTAAGTTAAGTGATATAATAGTATATTTAGATCTTAAAAATGTCTACACAAAAATACAAGTGTAGTTAGATTGTTAAGTATCGCATGACTGTTTGCCTATTAGCTTATGTCCTTATTCAAATGTTATAATCACACTATTACTCTAAATTACATAGATGTCTAGTCTTCCGGATACGGTTATCCGCATTGATTATGTTTTGATAGAAATCCATTCCATTAAGAAAAGATAGACAAATAGACTAGATCTCTTGCAAAATTAGACTGTCTTTAAAAATTCGTGGATAAATACTATTTTTTATAAAATTTACAATGACTTATACGAATTCCGCAGAACGCGCTTGATGTTATTTTTTACTATTCAAATTAATTAATCGCAACAAGGTAATAAAACATGACGTAAAATTAACCTAGGATCATTCAAAAGATCAGATATAACAAACTACCCTTCTTTACCCTTTTGGTAAAAAATTACAAAAGAATGAATCATTACATAACGCATAAACCATCTGGAACAGATGTATTGCAGTTATTATTTGAAAATGAATTATCGTTTGTTTCTATAGGTAAACCGTTCGCATTATTCAAATCTACTCCATGGTTTTGCAATACATTATTAGAATTCACACTATTATCAGTACTTTGACTATCTAAAAATATGCCATTTACAGAACCCTGAATTGTATTCATGGAAATTCCATTATTATCAGAATTAACAAATGTTATACCAGCCAGATCATTTGATTTGAAGAGGTTTGTAATTAGTTTAGCACCACTAGAAGAATGTCCTGCATAACCTATGTCATTTCCAAACATTAAGTTATCTTCGATATTACTTCTAGTTGATTCTACATCAAATACGGCCATTTCATTTTCAGTAAATGTTACTCTAGAAATCTTATTACCATCTCCTCTATTATTTAACACACCAGCATCAAAGTCCTTTATTGTCCCTGGTCCTTTTATTATCATATTTGAACTGTCCTCCAGTCTTATGCCTGCATTTTGTTCTTCTAAACTGGCACCTCTATTATCACTTTGGATACCTGGACCTGATAGTGTATATCCATTTAGATCTATTGTTAGTCCATTTTGATTAACAACATTTAATCCATCAGAATCACAATAAAGATCAGAATTTAAAGTGAAATTTGTGGTAATATCGCCACATTCTAGTCCACTTCCAGCATCTTTAACAGGATCAGATTTTGCAACGATAGCAGAATTTAAAATATTATCAATCATGCTTACTTTTGAGACATCCCAATCAAAAGATAATCTGAAATATTTTGGTTCATCTACAATTTGTTCTGCAGTACTAAAACTATCAAAAGACGATGTATGTCCAGGTTCCATGTCCGAAGGTTCGGCATAACAACAAGTAGTTACTCCAACTGTCTTGTTATTTTCGTCAAAAAAGTGTGCAGTTACATCAACAGACCTTAGTGTATCCTGTCCAACGTTCTTTATTGATCCTATAACATGAACAGCATCATTACTATTTTTTGTCGCCTTGGTAAATAAGATTTCTAGGGTATCTTGATTATTACCTGGAAAGTCTGTTGGTTCAGAAGTTATTTGAATTATAACATCTGATTCTTCAGAAGCATTTGCGGGCAAAAAGTGGTTGATATAAGTAATTAGTGATAATAAAAACAATATGGAAAAAGTGGTCATTGTAATCTTATACATTTCAATGAATTAGTTTGAAAAGTCATTTAAATTTTTGTTTAGAAAATTAAG
>JAKDMR010000104.1 GCA_030452275.1 Candidatus Nitrosocosmicus sp.
AACGATATAAGTTATATAATACATTCTTCTATACTATTGTGTGAAATATCGGAATAGGACCGAAATAATTTCTAATATCCTAAATGCCGCTAATGGAGGCATTTCAAAAACTAAAATAATGTACAAGGCCTTTCTATCATATGCTCAAATAAAGGAATATTTGCCCATACTATTAGAAAATAACTTGCTGGCTCTTGGCCCCGACGGCAAATACAGGACTACCGAAAAGGGTATTAGGTTCTTAAAGATGAATGAGGAGATTCAAGAATTAATCGAATCAAAATCACTTCAGGATGATTTTACCTAACTATCATATATTCCGATATGAATAATTTTACTAAAATAATCGTTTTATCTTAATATAATATTACTTTAGCTTATCAAATAATCTTATTTTTAGCATGAATATAAAAAACAATATATTGTTATGGTAAGAAATATAGATGGATTTAGGCAATGCTGGTTGTTAAAATTTTTCATCTAGGAATCTTGTTTACTGTTTTTATCTTTACTATTCATATTAATTCTGTTTATGCTTCAGTTGATGCAAAAAATAGCAATAGTTCTTCAACCGGTAATAACACCTCATCTATAAAGCCTGATAATTACGCTATCAAAGTAGGAGAAGGAAATAATACCGTATCCGTTACAAAATATTTTCCTGATTATGTAGAAATAACTGCCGGGGATAGTATAACGTGGTATAATGGAGTCGATGTTCCAAATCCTCATACTGTTACCTTTATAAGGGATTTAGATAATATCGAAAAGATCGGGGTTCCCTTCTACGTTTCTAATGACACAAAATTTACACCGGTATTAAATAATCTGGGAGAGCCATTAGGAGAAAAAACTAGTAATGGAACACGAATTGTTATGATGTTAAATGCACGAGCATTAACTCCTACTGTAATTGCAACGGATGATAAAGTAATGGAACTAAAAAAAGACTCTGTATATGCTTTTAATGGAAGTGAAAAATTTGTTAACTCCGGACCTTTGCTATCTTTGGATAAAGAACAGAACTTTGATTACTCTTTTAGCAACTCCTTCACTATTGTTTTTAATAAACCCGGATTTTTTGAATATACCTGTCTATTTCATCCTTGGATGATCGGAAAGTTATTGGTGAAACCCTAAATATCTATATACTTTCTTAAAATTTACCTTTCATGATCTAACTATATATTTTCTAACCTTTTTCATACTTCTATAATTGACACGAATTATTGATCTCGATTCCCATGATAGATCTGATAAAAGCTATAGTAGAAATTCTCAACAATTTTTAAACAAATTTAAAGTTAGTGTAGGTGATGAAGTGAAAATAGTTACTAAAAAAGGAGAATTTTTTGGCATTATTCTGCCCCGATATGAAACATTTAGTGACAAATATATCGTTTTAAAATTGAAAAGCGGTTACAATATTGGAATTGAAAAAGAAAATATTATAGAAATTATTAATAAAAATGTTGATCAATTATCAAAAAAACCTATAGCAAAATCAGGTCCAAGTGATAAAGCCCCTGCTAACGATGATAATAACCCTTACAATTTATTCGATAAAATGAATGGTTCTAAATTATTACCAAAAATATTGCTAATTAGCACAGGTGGCACTATTGCAAGCAAAATTGATTATAGAACAGGTGGTGTAACTTCACTTTTGACTGCATCCGAATTATATTCTGCTTTTCCAGAACTTTCTGACTACGGATACATTTATCCTGAATTCTTATTCAATGAATATAGTGAAAACATGAATCCCAATCATTGGTCTGCTTTAGCGGATAGGATCTCATATGCTATCAACAATGAACACTATGATGGAATTATTGTATCTCACGGTACGGATACTATGCATTATACTTCCTCTGCATTAAGTTTCGCACTCCAAAATATCCCAATTCCTGTAGTTTTGGTTGGTTCTCAGCGATCATCTGATAGACCTTCTTCAGACGCATTCAGCAATCTAGTTGGTGCAATAAGATTAATCAAGGATGCAAGATATACCGGCATTTTTGTTTGTATGCACCATAATACATCAGATGAAGTAATTGCGTGTCATCTTGGAACACGAGTAAGAAAAAATCATACCAGCAAACGTGATGCATTTAGATCGCTTGATGGTATGCCTTTTGCCTTAATTGATAATTCAGACATAAAATACAATAAGTTATTAGACAACGGAATAGAGCGTGCAAATATTTCAAAAAATTTCACTCCAAAGACGGCTTTTAGTGATAAAGTGTTTCTATTGAAATTCTATCCTGGATTTAGTTCTTCATTTCTTGAGAACTTTTTACAGCTAGATTATAAAGTCATTATATTGGAGGGTACTGGGCTTGGACATGTGAGTAAAGACTGCTTTCCTATTTTAGAAAAACTAATAAATTCAGGCATTTTTGTTTTTATGACTTCACAATGCATATTTGGTACCGTACAGATGACCGTTTATGATACCGGCAGAGACCTTTTGGGTTTGGGTGTTATCCCTCTTTCAAATATGAGTTCAGAGACCGCTGTTGTTAAAGCAATGTGGGCGTTAGGTAATAATACGGATGCCGATGATTTTGTTAGAATCATGAAAACTGATTATTCTAATGAAATTTCTAATATGTTGCCACTAGTTTAATAGGTTTAAAGAGGACGAATTTGATGAATCTAGATATCGACAAATTAAATGTAAAGGTTGGCTTTGAAATACATCAACAACTAAGTACATCGTCTAAACTCTTTTGTAGTTGCAAAGGCGATGGGTCCAACGACGAGGGTTATGATTTCAACTTTATTCGAATTTTGAGACCTACAAAAAGTGAATTGGGTGATTTTGACAATGCAGCATTATTTGAACACGCCAAAATGAATTCAATCAAGTATTATTCTAAAGTCGAATATAGCTGTTTAGTCGAAGCTGACGAGGAGCCCCCACATGAAGTAAGCAAAGGTGCACTTGAAACAGCAATGTTGTTTTCACTTGCTCTAAATTCAAATATTGTAGATGAAATTCATGTCATGAGGAAATTAGTGATAGATGGCTCTAATGTTAGTGGATTTCAAAGAACTATGTTGATATCGACGGGAGGTTACTTAGAAGTCGATAATTTCAACAAGGTAGGTGTTCAGGGCATATGCTTAGAAGAAGATGCAGCAAAATTAATTTCTACAAATCCTCTATTAAAGGAATATGGACTCGACAGGCTTGGGATCCCACTAGTCGAAATCGCACTTGACCCCATATCTGGAACTCCTGCAGAAATTGTAAACGTCGCATTAACTCTCGGTAGACTACTTCGAAGTAGTAAAAGAGTCACGCGAGGAATTGGGAGTATAAGGCAGGATGTCAATATATCTGTCAATGGCGGTCAAGTAGTCGAAGTCAAAGGAGTACAGCAATTATCACAACTTATCAAAGTTTTAGATTATGAAACAAAAAGACAGTACGGATTAATTAAAATTGCCGAAGAATTTAAAAATAGAAATATCGATGATTCCTTTATTGGGGATAAAATTGAAGACTTAACATCTTTGTTCTCAAATTCATCATCTAAGGTAATAAAAAAAATACTAACAGATCCGGACCCAGTCATTAATTGTATTCGTTTGAGGGGTCTAAGAGGATTGATTGGCTATGAACCTGTGAAAGATGTAAGACTCGGTAAAGAGTTGGGAGAGTTTGTTAGATTTTTTGGGTTGGGTGGTGTCTTTCATTCCGATGAATTACCTAATTATGGAATCACTATTAACGAGATAGATAGTCTTAAGAAATCTATTGATATTTCCTCTGACGATGCCTTTATAATAATAGGTGGTAACAGGGAAAAAATAAACAATCTTCTTGAACCGTTGATTAAAAGAATAATCCAATTTAAATATGGTGTTATTGCTGAAACTCGGTCAGTTACTTTAGACGGAACTACTATTTTTTCACGACCTAGACCAGGTTCGTCCAGAATGTATCCTGAAACAGATATTATGCCAATTCCTGTTGATCGTAACTTACTTGATAATTTGAAGGATAAAATACCTTTGCCGTGGAATGAATTAATTAAAGGAATTATGAAAAAGTATGGATTGAATATGAAATTATCTGAACAAATCTTCGATTCTGATTATTATAATTTATTTGAAAGACTCTTGATATCCAATCCCGTTCTTTCACCTACCTTCGTTGCATCAAAACTTACTGAAGATATTGTTAGTCTCTCCAGAAATAATCTTGATAAGAACCTCTTAACAGATGAAATGCTTCTAGACATTTTCAATAGGCTTGATAAGGGACTTATTGCAAAAGAGTCTATAATCTTAATTTTTGAAAAATTAATGAAAAAGGATTACACGTCGGTAGAGGAGGCAATAAATTCTCTTAATTTAACTAAATTAGATGATTCAGACTTATTTTCTACTTTGGATAAATTGTTTGATGATAATTTGAGTATCATAAGAGAGAAAGGGCCCAATTCCATGGGTGTATTGATGGGCAAAAGTATGGCAGTTTTGAGAGGTAAGGTAGACGGTAGCAAAATTAATGACTATTTGAAACACAAATTAGAAACATTTCTCAATGAAGGATCTTCTTAGCATGACTCGCGTACCTAAATCAATCAAGAATCACTACATTGATTCCTTTCTCATAAATTCAGAGAACTTGAATTCATTTCTCTCGTCTCATGGGATTTCAAACTCTGAACTGGAGATTGTGTTATTTACAGTATCCAAACTATATAATCAAAAGGTGGATGATATTTTAGAATCGTGTGGAAATGATTGGACTAGGCTAGATTCTACTTCTTCTCCTCTAATTTTATTCGTTCAATGCATTGATGAATTACTCAGTGAAGCTCACTTGGATATTTCATCACGATGTAGGTTTATTCTAAATTCATTCTCAAAAACGTTAGAATCTTGGATGATCTGGTAATTTCTATTTTGTTGTGTTGATTTAATTTATTTACTTTTGTATTTCTAGCATTGAATAATCTTGTAAGTAATTATTTTGCTGATTCTAAAAAAAATGTTTAGTGTGCGTGCGGTGGTGGTGCACTACCTTTTGATAATTCTTCGTTAAACGTTCCTGATGCTTTTTCATGGAATTCCAGGGCGGCTTGATCTACCTTAATTGCTTGAGGTGGACATACCGACACACATGCCATACACCAAATACAATCGTGTTCTCTGATCGGATCTGCTTTATCTGTAAAGTCTTTTCTTTCTTCTTTTTCTGAAGCACCAGTACCTTCAAATACTTCATTTATTGCATCTTTGGGTGATACGTCATGTTCAGTTCTGTACCATTGGAAAACTTGTACAGGACATGCTTCAATACATGCTCCATCTGCTACACATGAGTCCCAGTCGACTGCTACCATAGTTCCACTTACACCTAAAGGTCCTATTTCTTCTCCTTTTGCTTGGAATGCTTCTTTAACTTCTGGATTCTCTGCTGCCTCTTTTAGTGAACCTGGACCCCATAAATAGTGAAAATGTTCATCGTCTGAAGTTTTTATCTTCCCAATTACTTGATGATTTGCTGGAAAATCTGGATCGATTGGCATATTTTTTGCAAGATAATTGATCCTTCTATATTATATAAATCATGTGTAGAAATATCTATAAGAAGCTAGATATTTCCATTAATTTTGCATAATTCCTTTGATTTATTCTTTCCTATTTACCAATTGAATATATTCATATGCAGAGGTTTCATTATCAAAAGCATAATGCACCTTTTGAAAGTTCTTTTTGAACTCTGTTACATTTTGCAAAACTTCAGGAATATCTTGCTTGTCTATTACAACTTTTTTAATAAAGGTTGCTATTTCTTGCATTTCATCTTCCTTCATTCCTAGTCTGGTTACTTCTGGAACTCCTATTCTAATACCACTAGGATGAAAATAGTTTCTTCCCTCTTTTATATCTCCAGGAAGCAATTGCCTATTTAGGATTATATTACATTTTTCCAGATCCTTTTCTATAGTTCCACCATCACCATAATTTGAGACATCGACGGCAAGTTGATGTGATTCGGTATAGCCGCGCTTTTCCCCTAAAACATTGAATCCATGATTTGCAAGAGAGTATGCCAGCATTTTCGCGTTCTTAATGACTTGTTTTGCATATTCCTCTCCAAATTCTAATGATTCAGCTAATGCTACTGCTTTGCCAGCAACATGATGCAAGTGATGACTACTGGTATTTCCCGGAAAAATTGCTTTCTTTATAGAATCCGAATATTTTTCAACCGACACTATAATGCCTCCTTGGGGTCCCCATAGTGTCTTATGGGAGCTCATGGTCATTGAATCAGCGCCTTCTCGTAAAGGGTCTTGAAATTGTCCACCAGCGATTAGACCTGCTACATGGGCTCCAT
Source organism: Candidatus Nitrosocosmicus sp. (assembly GCA_030452275.1). GTDB lineage: Archaea > Thermoproteota > Nitrososphaeria > Nitrososphaerales > Nitrososphaeraceae > Nitrosocosmicus. Next base: position 6,371 of record JAKDMR010000104.1, read on the forward strand.
CGTAATTTATATACACATTTCGTTCATGCAAGAATTCAGATAATTCCTTCACAGGATGGGGGAACAAGAAAAGACTACCACCAAACATCGCTATTTTCGGTCCTTTTCCTTCGGCAATCATTGTATCTATTTTTTTCTTGGTCAGCTCAACATCGATAGTCATGTTTTCTTTTGAAAATGGAAAGTGTTCTATTACTAATCCGTGAACCAAGCCGGCCGTTCCTGAGTGTTCCTTTTTTCCGTGTGAAATATGTCCACCAGTAGGAATCGACGAAGCTATCATAGTGTCTCCAGGATTTGAAAACGCAGAATATATTGCCAAATTTGCGACGACTCCTGATGTTGCTCTACAATCTGCAAATTCAGCTTTAAATACCGATCTTGCTAAATCATTGCAAATATTTTCAACTTTGTCTATAAAAGTACAGCCTGCATATACTCTTTCTCCAGGCCAACCTTCTGCATACCTATTTCCAAAATCAGAGGCTACAGCTTCCCTGACGGCTGGACTGGGGATGTTTTCACTTGCTATGAGGGGAATGGAGTCATTGAACCAGTCGTGATGTTCTTTAATTAATTTTAGAATATTATCCTGAATTTCTTTTGCATTCAATATCATTTTTTGAAATAATTACTTATATAAAATATCGTAATCTGGCAAAATAGT
>JAKDMR010000653.1 GCA_030452275.1 Candidatus Nitrosocosmicus sp.
CAAGCAGTGTTAGTTTACAAAATGACATAGCATATCATTTACACAACTGTTAACATATACACGCGATGACTTTGGCTTAGGTTAAGAGATTGGTAATTAAGAGTCTTGAACCTGTAAACAAGTATTCTTCTAAATCTGTGCTACTCCTCCATCAACAAACAACTCTATACCTGTAATGTAACTACTATCTTCTGATGCAAGAAATAAAACAGCTTTTGCTACTTCATCAGGGCTACCCATTCTTCCCATAGGATTGGATTTTAGGACATTATCGAAGAACTGTTCACTCTCCTCTTTATTTAGTGATTGGTATACAAATGGAGTATCAATAGTACCGGGACTGATTGCGTTGACACGTATTTTTCTATCTTTGAGATCTAGGATCCAACAACGGGCAAACGAACGTATAGCTGCCTTGGTACTGTGATAGAGACTTAGCTCTTCGGCTCCTGTAGATGCACCAACGGAAGATGTTAAAATGATAGAACCACCATCGGTAAAAATAGGAAGTGCTTTTTGCACGGAAAACAAGAGTCCTTTCACATTAATACTAAATATTCGATCAAAGTTGTCTTCAGAGATTTTTCCAAATGGGACGAATTCTATAATACCTGCATTTGCAAAAAGAATGTCTATATGACCTTTCCTATCTTTTATTATTTCATACGCCTTATCCAGATCTTTTAAATTCGAAACATCACATTGAATGCCGGTGCTAACATTTTTACCTATATCTGATACAGCTTCATCAAGGTCCTTCTGATTACGATCTATTACGAAAACATATGCACCCTCGGATACAAACCTCTTAGCAGTAGCCAAGCCAATGCCGCTAGCTCCTCCAGTCACAACTGCGATCTTTTCTTTGAGTTTATCTTCTGCCATGGATTTTACATATTTTTATTATGTACCATACTATTTAGTGCACGCATTTTAGTTACTTGAGGCCGGGTCATAAATCATTTTGATTGTTTATCCTAGTTTCTTGATTGACTAACAGCCCATCATATACTTGATTGCTCTTCGTGGATTATCTTGTTGCATCTTTAGTAATTGTTTTAAGAAGTTCTTTGGCTTTTTTTATTTTGTCATCTAATTCAACATGGATGAACTTTTTCCGTTCAGAGTGTAGATTATGTAAATCAGGGACATTATAAGCGGAAAGCGCATATGATATAGATCTATATCTTTTTGCAATACTCATGGCCAAGGTCCCAGCTTTTTTAGATAGTTCTTAACCATCTATGCAGACTAGTATCTTTGAAAGTCAAACTTAATTCACATCAGGTTTAGAAGATATTTGCTGTGTTGCATGATTCATCTATTTCCCAAAATATTTAGCTAACTTCTTTCCATAGATCATGTGAAATGGTCAAATTACAACGATTCTCTTGTAAGACGTGGTGAAATACTACTTGGTTTTGACGTCATAGACAACTGGGATATAGAATTAGCAGATATGAACAAAGGTAAACTAGGAGAACCATTTCACTACCCTGATACATTTGTTCAGATGTTAGGGTACGCCAAAGCATACTTCCATCTACCATATAGACAGACTGAAGGGATTGTAAAGGGTCATGCAACAGATAAGATTCCATCCATTCCTGACTTTAGTACAATAAACAGAAGGATAAACAGACTGAATTTAATGATCAAAAACGATAGTAAAAATGCAAACCAGTCAGAAGGAGAAAATGAGTATATCATAATCACAATAGACAGTTCAGGTATCAAGAAG
>JAKDMR010000654.1 GCA_030452275.1 Candidatus Nitrosocosmicus sp.
CATACGCTAGACAGAAATAAAGCTCTTTTGACTAATTACGCAAGAGATCTATTAATCTAAAAATATTCAAAAGTAAAAACAAAAATAATGTTCGTAATTTTGTTGAGGAGAGCAAGAGGTCAATTACAACACTATGATATCTTATGAAAGCAGACTTTTTTTAGTCTAAAGATATCTAATACAATTTCAAAGTTAAATTATTAATACAATTCAATATAGTCGAGAAAATCCTTTTGATTTACCTTATATTACTAAATTATCTACTTTTTGACGTCTCGAATAATTTTTTAATCATGTGTTTGATGTACTCTTATTGTTTAAGGAATGGAAGGACAGAGGCACCCACCTTTCTGAATACTTGCAGATTTTTCTAAAAAACAAGAAGTACCTGTTTATCGGTCTGTCCATATCGTTTATTTCTATAGTCATTTATCCGTTGGTGCTACCACACATAACTCATCCATCAATGATTTATCACATTATTGTTCATATAATTGGCTTTGACATTGCCCTTTTTCTAACATTTGTCTCTGCACTTTCATTTAAAAGGACGAGAAATTTTAAGATCCTGCTTACATCGGTAAGTTTTGGAGTATTATTACTTGTAGAATTATTATACCTGTTAGAATCAACCGATCTATTAGGTGAGTTTCACCTCCCGATAATAGGCGTAGAGTTTTCCCACCTTTTAATGATACTAATGTTATCACTATTTGCCATCGGAATATTAAGGGTCGAAAAAGACAAGACATCTAATGCGTAGCATGGATTAGTGGGTCCGACTGAGAAGTGTTATCTTTACCAAGTAGAGCTTCTCTATTTATTAAATTGTTACTGTTTAAGTTGCCGCCAGTATCACTGCTCTCTAGTCCAAATCCGCTTATCAAGGTTCCATACATCTCATTGGATCCCGAAAAATGACCACCAGTTTTGTTAACATCAATCATCAAGCCCAACACTTTTTTTCCCATAAGGTGAATAGTTATAGGTACCTGTTCGTATCCTGTCCCATTATCTGCATAGATATCTGAAACTCCTGTGACAACTATATCATTACCAGCAAATATGACGTTGTCAGATGTTAAATTATTTATAATATGGTTATGGTTAAGGCTTCCGTCTGGTCTAATCATTGTGAAATTAGCGCTAAAATTCGCATTCATATTCGGATTTTCTATATTTCTTTTAGTAGAGTTATCAATTTCCAAATTCCATAAACCCCCTTGAATCCAGGCCACTATGCCATCTTTAAGCTGATTATTTGCGAAATGTCCTGACGCCTTTACAATTTTTGACTCACTTTGTTCTATAGTGCTATTATTACTACTACTATCAGAATCAACTATAGAGCCATTAGAAGAATTTGTAACTAAGTTGGGAAATCCTTGTGCAAATACCATTAGCGAAAAAGATTCTTCATGTGCAATCTCTGTGAGTGACGATATTCCAATTGTCATGACGAAGAATATTACTAAAGGAGAAATAACAAATATTTTATTATTTGATTTAGAATTAAAGACGCCCATTAATTCATGTAATAGCCTAACCCATAAATTTATTCCGCAAAGATACTTTTGATATATCTAAGAAAGAATCGTAGAGTAATGGCATGTCTTTTAGTAAATTTGGTTATTAGGTTACTTTTATAATGGTTGTAAAAATATATAAAAAAATAAATTAATTCTGTTTATTATGACGTTTTGGTTTATATCTTCCCAATAACAAAGAGTTTGTGAC
>JAKDMR010000007.1 GCA_030452275.1 Candidatus Nitrosocosmicus sp.
CCATGCCGCCCATGCCGCCCATGCCGCCCATGCCGCCCATGCCGCCCATGCCGCCCATGCCGCCCATGCCGCCAGGTGGACCAGCGGGCATTCGAGACTTTGTGGCTGCAATGACGTCATCAATTCTCAACAGCATACAAGCGGTTTCTGTAGCCGACTTTATGATTTGTTCTTTAATTACAGTTGGTTCGAGTATGTTATTCTTATAAATATCTGAAACGGAAGTTGTTTTTACATTAATACCAATCCATTTGGACCCCTTTGATTGCTTTGCCTTCAAGTCAGCCATGGTATCAATAGGATCCATACCAGCATTCTCTGCAAGAGTTAAAGGTATTACCTCTAATGCTTCAGCAAACTTTTGTGCGGCCAATTGTGATCGTCCTTCAAGACTGCTAGACCATTGTCTTAATTCATTGGCAATGTATGCTTCAGGTGAACCACCACCTGCAACTATAGATGGTTTTTCCAACACATCCTTCATAACCATCAATGCATCATGTAAGGATCTATCAGCTTCATCAACTACTCTTTGTGATCCACCACGTATAAGAATAGTTACTGCTTTTGGATTCTTGCATCCTTCTATAAACACCCACTTGTCAGTTTCAACTTTTCTTTCTTCAACCAAATTAGCGATGCCTAAATCACTTTCACTCAAGTCATCTAGATTATTTACCAGTCTTGCGCCCGTAGCTTTTGAAAGTTTGAACATATCGCTTTCTTTTACTCGCCTTACTGCAAGTACATTTGCTTTAGCCAAATAATGTTGTGCAATATCATCAATTCCCTTCTGACATAATACGACGTTAGCTCCAACTGATTTTATCTTGTCAACCATATCCTTAAGCATCCTATTTTCTTCTTCTAAGAACATTTGCATTTGCTGTGGCTCACTGATTCTAATTTCTGCACTCATCTCTGTTTTTTCGATTTCAAGAGCAGAATTTATGAGAGCAATCTTTGCGTTGTCGACTCTCTTTGGCATCCCAGCATGAACTATTTCCTTATCTAAAACAATTCCTTGGATGAATGTGGTATCACGAATAGAACCTCCTGCTTTCTTCTCGACCTTAATATTGTCTAAATCCACACGTAAACCGTCACCTGAGGTATTTTTTTCGGCAACCTGTTTGGCAGCACTTACCACAATTTCACTCAATATTGGACTATCATCAGATACCAATTTAGATTCCATACTGGTTTTTGCAATTTTGATAAGAAGCTCCTTATCATTGATATTAACTTTTACTCCGATTTTATCTAGGATAACTAATGCTTGCTCAGAAGCTGCAGTGTATCCATCTACAATTGCAGATGGATGAACATCTTTGCTTATCAGTTGTTCTGCTTTTTCTAAAAGCGCTCCCGCAAAAATTACAGATGAGGTAGTCCCGTCTCCGACTTCGTTATCTACAGATTTTGCAACCTCTACCATTATTTTAGCTGCAGGATGTTGAACATCTATCTCTTTCAAAATAGTTGCACCGTCGTTGGTAATAGTTACATCACCCAAAGAATCCACTAGCATTTTATCCATGCCACGTGGTCCTAAACTAGATCTTACAATTTCCGCTACTAATTTTGCTGCAGAAATATTATTTTTTTGTGCCTCTCTGCCTTTATTTTCTTTAGTTCCTTCCTTTAATATTAATACTGGCATACCGCCAGCTGTTTGTTGAATTGAAGCCATATTCTCATATCACCTTAATAGAATGGTACAATTCTTCGGTAAGCCCCTTTTATAGGTTTCACAAGTAAAATGCCAAAAAGGATGGAGATCAAGACTAACAAATAATTTATCAAAGCAAACAGAATAATTCTTATGGATTTTGACATCAAATTAGGAACCAAAAATGAGAGAAGAATAAAAGTTAACCACAATCAGACTACTAGTTTTCTTTGGGAAGGTGAAAATGTTTTCTCGACACCTTCAATGATATCAGAAATGGAAGAAACCTGTAGACTGTTATTAAAAGAGCAATTTCTAAAGGATGATTCAGAATGGGATTCAGTAGGTACCGTTGTGGACATTAATCATACCGCTGCAACTCCTGTAGGGGCGGAGATAATTCTGAAAGCTGAAATCATAAGAGTTGATGGAAGAAGGGTTCAATTCAAAGTATCTACAGAAGACAATTTAGAACAGATAGGAGAGGGAAAGCATGAAAGGTTCATTATCAATATTCCCAAATTCAAAGAAAAGTTCGACTTGAAGGTGAAAAAACTAGATGAATTTCAAAAAGGATGAGCAAGCAAGAATCTAAAGTTGATTTTTGTCATGACTAGAAAAAAAATCAAGAAAGCGGTCTAGTGAAAGAACGCATCTACCATAAAAGCAATAAATAATGCTGCCAAATATGGGCTGCTAAATTTGAATACTAACCAAGAAGTTTTTTCACTTGGTCTTAGCAATAACCACACCGACAAAATTATCATCACAATACCAAATACGGTAGCAGTCAAAAGATATATCAAACCAAATTGATTAAAGAAAAATGGCAGTATACTAAATACGACCATCATCAATGTTGTTAGTGCTATTATTCTCACAGATTTAGATTCGCTTGATACAACAGGGAGCATTGGAACATTGGCCTTTTTGTAATCTTCTTTTACGTGTAAAGCTAAACTCCAGATGTGCGTAGGAATCCAGAAAAAGACCAGTCCAGCCATTGCAATGCCTATCTCCACATGTTGAAATGTTATTGCTATATAGCCAATTAATGCTGGGGCGCCACCAGAAAATCCACCTAATATAATATTGGATTGGCTGGTTCGTTTTAGCCATTTGCTGTATACTATGATGTTATCAAACAAGCCAAATGCCATTAACCCAAATGCCCATATGTTTATGAACCAAGAACAAACCAGAGAAATTCCCGCTAAAATGAGCCCAAAAATTAAAGCGTTACGGGGCGAAATTCTTCCCGAGGGAATCGGACGACCTTTGGTTCTCTCCATTATTGCGTCAATATCTCTATCGTTATATCCTGTAAGAGTATCCGCAGCTGCAGAGCCTGCAGCGATTGCAAAGAACAATAAAGCCCAAGTCATCCAACTGACCTGAACATCAAATAACCAGGATGCTGAAACCGCAGCACCTATAGCTGTGAAAACAAGTAGATACCAAATTTTTGGTTTTGTAAGCTCGTAATAATTTTTAACTTGGTTACCAACTGTCTTCATCTCTAAAACCAAATAGTCTATTAACCTACCACCATATAATAAATAAAATAGTTATTTATATCTTGAGAGAATTTTTTTTACTTTGATACAGAATTTGATATTATTTCTCGTGAAGTCTTTCTCATCTCAATAAATGTTTCAGTTTTCTGTACCCCTTCGATCCTTCCCACTTTTTCAGATATGATTTGATGCATTTCATCTAGAGAACGAGCAGTCATGGTTACCAGCACATCAAATCTTCCAGTAACTTCAGCTACTTCTCTGACCTCGGGAATTTTAAAAAGCTCTCCAAGCACATTATCCCTTAATTTAGAATCCATGGTAATTCCAGTTAGTGCTTTAACATTAAAACCTAAGGCTTCATCATTTATTACAATAGTAAATTTCTTAATTAGACCTCTTTTCACAAGTCGCTTGATTCTGCTATAAACTACAGAGGAATTGATGTTGATTTTTTTTGAAAGCCTGGGAACCGATATACTTGCATCTTTTGACAACTCGCTTAATATTTTGAGATCAAGATCGTCAATTCTTCCCATAATTTTCAAAATATACTATTTTTTCGTGGTTAATAAATGTATAATTTTTATTTTTGTTATAAAGTTTGTTTATTTTTAAAAAAAATTATATAATTTTTTTTGTTTTGAGCAACTCAGATAGCAATACGGCTCCTTTAGCCGAACCCATTTTTTCATTGTGAGTCAGTAGAACATATTTTATACCATTGTCAAACACGGAATCCTTTCTCAGTCTACCAACCACCGTAGTCATACCATCGTTTATTTCTCTGTCTACTCGTGGTTGAGGTCTTGTCGGATCATCATTGACAACAATATAATCTCGTGGTGCAGTAGGGAGATTCCTTATAGATACATTGTCAGAAAATTCCATCATTTTCTTTTTAACTGACGAGGGGTCTGCATTCTCGATTGTCTCTACAAAAACCACCTCAGTATGACCATCAGACACTGGTACCCTAGTACAGGTGCAACTGACCTTTACATTGTTAACAGAAATTTCTTTAGACTCTTCATCATATTTACCCAATATTTTTTTGGTTTCTATTTGAACTTTTTCTTCCTCTTTAGGAATGTATGGAATGACATTGTCTAATATATCCAAAGCAATAACACCAGGAGACCTACCTGCTCCAGACAATGCTTGCATTGAGGTCATAAAGACACTTTTCACTCCAAAGCTATCAATCAAAGGTTTTAGAGTTATAGCGAGCCCAGTAGTAGTACAATTAGGCAATGGAGCAATAAAGCCGTTCCATTGACGCTCCTTCTGCTGCTTTTTTAAAAGATCAGTGTGCTCATCATTAATTCCAGGTATCAAAATTGGAACATCGCTTTCATATCTGAAAGCAGCAGCTGTACTAATAACAGGAACATGAGCAGCTAACTTTGGTTCGATTATTTGTGCGTCATCAGATTCCAATGCAGTAAAAATCAAGTCAAACTCCTTTGGATTTATGTCGTCAAATTTAGATATGATCTTATCTCTAACATATTCTGGGACTTGTTCTCGATTATGCCACTTTAGTATACCCGACTGAGGATCCCTAATTGCATCAACATATTTTTTACCAGCAGATCTTTCAGAAGAGACAATATGAGTTAAATTAAACCAAGGATGTTTGTCAAGTGCAACCACAAATTCTTGACCAACAGCGCCAGTTGAACCGATTAACGCTACATTTAACATATTGAAAGGGTAGATATAAAACAATTAATAATCCTTTTTAAAGCGTAAAAAAACTAAAAAACTATTATACAATAGGTGAAAAGATCTCGTCATACTAAAAAAGAAGATAAGAAATCATCTGATTGAAAAGACTTTGCAAGATTGTCATCATGGTGGAATCTATTCTGTAAATAGTCAAAAGAATATAAGAATAGATTTTAGTTCAAACATAAATCCACTTGGAATCTCCAAGAAAGTTTTTGAGAAATTAACAAGAAACATCAAACTGGCCTATATTTATCCTGATCCAAAATGCACCGAATTGAAAAAAAAGATAATAGAGTATATCGATTGTGAATTTGACCTGGACGTAGATGCGAATCTAATAACAGGAAATGGTGCCACTGAATTAATACATTATTTCGCCGCTGCCTTTGCGCGAAAAAAAACACTGATTTCAATACCCACATTTTGTGAATATGAGCTTGCAGCAAAACGCAGGAAATCAAAATTGGTACATGTCCCCCCTCTTGACAATAACTTTCAAATTGATTCAGATTCCATTACAAAGCTAACAAATAATCCAGACAATGAAATAGGATCGGTATTCTTATGCAATCCAAATAACCCTACAGGAAAGTTTTTCAGAAAAGAAATACTAGAAATACTAGAAAAAATTGACAAAAAGATTCCAATCCTGCTAGATGAATCCTACATCGAATTTACCGACACTAGAAAGGAACACGATAATAACTATTTTGTTAATTTAATAAAGGATTCCAATAATTTGGTGATACTAAGATCGCTTACAAAAACATTCGGTCTGGCAGGTTTGAGAGTAGGTTATGCGCTATCAGCCAAAGAGAACATTCAAAAATTAAATAACAATTTAATTAGCTGGAACGTAAACGGGTTAGCCCAGATTGCAGCCATAGAAGCGCTAAAAGACAAATCTCACATTAAAGCCGCAAGGAAAAACAACATTTCTGAAAAGAAAAGAATATTCAAGTCGCTTGAAAGTAGCACAAAAATAAGGTCAATTTCAAGTGATGTCAATTTTTACTTGATCGAGATACTAAATGAGAAAACATCCACAGAACTAACCAGCAAATTATTAATAAAGAATGGGATCCTCGTGAGAGATTGCAAGAGTTTCATAGGTATGAATGACAAATTCATTAGAGTAGCCATCAAGACCCCAAAAGAGAATAATATTCTCTTAGAATCATTGGAAGGGGCACTTTGAAATCAAAACTGTTAATGATTCAGGGGACATCTTCGGGAGCTGGCAAAAGTATGCTTGTCACTGCATTATGCAGAATTTTGACTAACAAAGGATTCAAAGTAGCCCCCTTCAAGTCCCAAAACATGTCCTCATTTACATATAAAATAGAAAACACAGATAAAGTGATAGCAAATGCTCAAGCAATTCAGGCACTTGCAAGTAGAGCGATACCTGACTCCAACATGAATCCAATATTATTAAAACCCATAGGTAACAGCAAGAGCAGAATATATACAAACGGTGAATTCTCGTCTGTAATGGAAGCCAAGGAGTACTATTCAGATTTTGTTCTCGATAAAGGTTTGAGAATAGCTTTGGACGCATTCAGAGAATTAAGAAGGGAATACGAAATAATAATATTGGAAGGAGCAGGCTCACCTGTTGAAATAAATATACAAAAATACGACATCGCCAATATGATTTTTGCAAACAAAGTAAATGCACCAGTAATCCTGGTTTCAGATATTGAACGTGGTGGGTGTTTTGCTAGCATTTTAGGAACAATGATGTTGTTAAAACCATCACATCAACGATTAGTAAAAGGAATTTTAATTAACAAATTCCGTGGAGATAATACAATACTATTCCCCGCAATAAAAAAGATCGAACCAAAAATAAAAAAACCATTTTTAGGCATCATTCCTAAAATATATAACAATATACCAAAAGAGGACTCCCTAGATAGAGAAAATAATGGTAGTGAAATAAAGCAAAGACAGCGGGAAAACAAAAACAAGAGAACACATGGCCGATCGATCAACAAGAATGACAAGATAGGTAAGATAGATTTAGACGTAGAGATAAGTAGGTTTGCAGAAAAAGTAGAATCATCAATCAATATGGATTACATTCTAAAAAAAATAATTGGATAAAAAAATCAAGCCATGCCACTTGAAATCGTAATAGAAATCGTATCAATCTTATTTATCGCGACTTTAATGGACATCACAATAGGCGAACCTCCAAATAGGATACACCCCGTTGTACTGATCGGCAGAATTATAATCTTTTTTACTAAAATGATAAAGAATGCTTCTAGATATAGGAAAGAGAAAGAGAAAGAAAATTTTGAAAAGGTGATGGGATCGATATTAGCATCAGGATTAACAGTCATGGTTAGTGTAGTGGTCTATTATATTAGTATGCAATCGCTTGTTTTGTTGGGTACCATTTTTTTTGTCATAGTATCGGCAGCAATCTTAAAAACAACATTTTCAATTAAAGCTATGGATAACCATATCAAAGAGATCCTGGTGGAATTGGACAAGAATGATTTAGATAAAGCCCGGAAAAATTTATCAAAAATTGTCAGTAGAGACACACGAAACTTATCAGAGTCCAGAATTCTATCAGGTTGTATCGAATGTGTGGCCGAAAGCTTTGTCGATGGTATACTCTCGCCTCTATTCTACTATGGGCTTTTAGGTATTCCAGGTTCTATGATGTATAGAACGATTAACACATTAGATTCCATGATAGCATACAAGGATGACTACTATAATAAAGTGGGATGGATGTCAGCTAAACTTGATACCATAATAAATGCCATACCTGCGCGACTATCATCAGTTTTTTTGATTGCCTCCATAATGGTTTGCGGGCAAGATTGGAAAAATGCAATAAAAATATTTAAAAGAGACTACAAAAACACGGAAAGTTTCAACGCAGGTGTACCAATGTCAATAATGGCTGGTGGGTTGAATATTCAGTTAGAAAAAATTGATCATTATAAATTAGGAGATATGAAAGAACAACTCACTATCCAAAAATGCAAAACATCCTTAAAAATAACCACGGTAGCGACACTAATATTTATAATCAGTTTTCTAATTCCTGTTATCATGATTTTGAACTATTTTAATTGGTGGACATTATTATTTGGCATTTAAGAGCATCCTAGAAATTATATCATTTTTAACAATAATACCGATTGGAAAATTAAGTAAAGGTGATGGCTTAGAGAATATTTCAAAAAATATGTTTCTATTCCCTTTTGTTGGACTATTAATAGGACTCTTGACCATACCTGTAGTATTAATATCCTTTTATTTCTTTAATCAGTTTGTATCAGCATTCATAGTAACAATTTTTTTGATAATCTTAACAGGCATACATCATACTGATGCCCTTGCAGATTTTGCCGACGGTATTATGGTAAGAGGAAACAAAGACAAGAAATACAATGTAATGCATGATCCAAGAATTGGAGCAGCTGGAACTGTCGCTGTATCGGGATACTTGATTGGAATGGTAATAGCAATTTCTTCAATCACAAGCTTGGATAGATTAATAATTGCAATAATTCTCTCCGAAATCATGTCAAAATATTCAATGGTATTCCAATCACATTATTGTGAGTCAGCTTGGGAGGGCTATAGTTCATTGTTCACAAAAAACATGAAATCAAAAAAGAAAATGGCAATCGCAACAATCATTGCTATAGTATTGATGACCTTGATTTCGAATATGAGTGTGATGGGATTACAGATATTTATTGTGGGAATTATTGGTTGTTTTATGGTCATATATATTTCAAAGAAGAACTTTGGAGGAATTACAGGAGATGTAATGGGGGCAACAAACGAAATAGTAAGGCTGTGTTCACTCTTATTTCTGTCATAAAAATTTTAATCTTTTTTTCATAAAGCGCACATTACATGCAGAATAAAAAAATGGAAGAAATTGATTGATTGATTAGCGATTTGAACAATTAGCAATTAGCAAGATAGCAAGAATATTAAAATTAACTAGAAGCCAATTAAGAACTTCATAATTAAGGAGCAAATTTAATTAGTTGTTAAATTAACAAAATCAAATTGACAAAAAGAGAGAAATGATTAATTGTGTTATAATGTGTGGAGGAAAAGGGAGTAGACTGCATACAAATTCCATAGTCAAAGTAGAAAAACCCCTCTTAGAATTGAAGAATAAATCACTGATAGAATACATGATAGAAGCATTACAGAATTCAAAAAAGAATTTTAACATATATGCAGCAGTGAGTAAGAACACCGTAAAAACCAAAGAGTTCCTAAAAAGCAGATACTGTAATGATATAACACTGATAGAGACAACTGGTAGTGGATTTTCAAATGATTATCTAATTGTACTCCAATTCTTCAAAGATAGAGAAATCAAAAGAAAAAATGGAATTCAAGATTTTGTTGATAATAAAATTTTGTTTTTACCTTCTGATCTTCCCTTGATTTCATCTAAAACCTTAGATGAAATCACAGATCTGTACCAGGGCAATCCCAGTATCGCAATAGTGGTAGACAAGAAAATGTTTATTCAGAATGATTTCGTACCCTCAACTTTCGTAACAGAAATTAGTAAAGTCGATTATTGTTATACGGGGATTTCGATTTTAGATTTTCACACTATTGCTGGATTAGAGCATATAGACCAAATCAGAGAAGTACCAGCGATAATGAATAATCTGGAATTAGTTTATAACATAAACACGATTGACGACTTGAAAAAAGCAGAAAAATTTATTGGATTGTTGTAGCATTTGAAATCATCATCAAGAAATGATTAATCCAAGGTTTCCAAGATATTACCCAGTATTTTAGCCTGGCCACCGGTATTTACCAAAAGCTCTGCGTTACAAGATGGACATGAGACAGGTTTTGTGCTGTAAGTATACAAGACCTTGATATTCTTGCATGAATCGCATTCAACTTTTACAAAGTGACTACGAGGTTTTGGGATCATGATGTTATGTTTTTTCACAATCATTCACTCCGACTATGCTTGGATCTCCAATTTCCTAATTCGCATTCCTTGTTTCATCGTCTTTCGTTGACAAGTTTTGCAAGTATATTTTAGGGTTACTTTTTTAGTAGTTTTAGCAGTCCTTTTTAGTTCAGGGAATTTTTGACCACCATAGCCTTTTTTATCTTCTGCGTGGCGCCTGGCACCCTGTGCACCCTTTCTATCTTTACCCTTCTTATAAGTAGAAACAGCTTGAGTAGTATGAGTTTTACATTTCGGACAAAATTTGCGCAGCTCTTTCTGCATCTTCATATATAAAATCAGTTCGATAGGGTAATTTAAAGTAAATATACATAGTCTATAAGAATTCATGATTTCGTAAGAATATAATAAAATTTCATAGTATATTGATTGTTTTTCACTATACCATTTTGTATTAAAGGTAAAAACAAGGCAATACAAACCTTATATACATCCATGATCTATAACCCTCAATGTTGTCATTCTTACAAATTGTGATAGCGCCTGAAGCTTTTGGAGTTTGGATACCTTTAGCAGTTGGTTTAGGGGTTGGTCTAATTTATGCATTAGCATCAATGGCCAGAAGGGCAAGATAAGCCCATTAATTTTTTTAGACTAGAACATTTTTTTCAAATTCGTATAACAATCGAGAGATAATTATTTGGGATTCTAATCCCATATCTGATATGGAGAACTTTTTGTCAAAATAAGATTCAATGTTTTTTGAGAAATGACCCTTTGGGAATCCCCCTATAACAACACATCCATTAGTATATGAAGCTAGATCGGCACCTATCGATTCAAGGCTTTTAAAAGTACCTGTTGTTGAAAGACCTAGTACTATTTCAGGTTTAACAAACACCTTTAGTAGATCTCCAAAATTAGTATTAGATCGAAGATCCAGTAATAACTGCTCGTCTTCTGAAATTATTTTCTTATCTCTAAAGAGATTTAGCATCAGACCTTCGAATCGAGAATAAGACTTGGGAAACCTAACATTATTCCCTACTAAAATAACGTTATCATCTATTGTGTGAATAAACACCCTAAGATGGTTTCTTTTGTAAAGAGGGGTAGCTAATGCATTAAGCAACGCAATGTGAAGGATATCTGGTCTGCCCCTCTTGTAATCCTCATCGAGTTTAGCAGACATCATGGCAAAATGGTGGAGAGATCTATCTAACAAGATTTCTTTGGGCTTTTTCCCACTATTACGAATTTTCTTAAGAGATTGATGTTTGAAAACATTGACAGGTATAGTTTCAAGAGAAGTATCCGCTATGATCAAATTTAACAAATGATACGGATTTAAAGGGAAATAGTTATTATTTAAAGATATATGATGCAAAAAGCAAATCAATCACAAAAAGGTCAGTCATGAAGAAGAGCGTTATAAAGCAAATAGCAATGTATAGAGTAAAGGTCTTGATTGATAGAGCACTGTATTCAAAAGATGAATTCTCTGACCACCATATTGTAATTGCTAAGAAAATTATCTTAAAGTATAAATTGAAAATTCCTTTTGAATATAAGCTTCTTTTTTGCAAGCAATGTAAGAACTTTATCATCCCAGGTAGAGATTCAGTCATTAGGGTAGGTAGGTCTAGTACAAAGGCTTTAAGGATAACCTGCAAATTATGTGGCCACACTTATAGAAAAATTATTGAAAAACCAAACCAAACCTGATATTTTATTTTGTTATGGCATACAGATGACAAGATAAAGAATAAGGATTATAAGGGAAAATTAATGAAAGGAATTTGTAATATTAAATGGCAAAGGTTTTTGATGTTCCAGCAGATGACTTGATATCAAAATTATCAGATCAACTTAAAAAAGATAAGAAAATAAATCCTCCAGGATGGGCTAGTTATGTAAAAACCGGCACACATGCAGAAAAAATTCCTCAAAACAGAGACTGGTGGTATACCAGATGTGCTTCTTTGGTGAGAAAGGTGTACTTACATGGCCCTATGGGAATTTCTGATTTAAAAAGCTATTATGGAGGAAGGAAAAGAATTGGCTATAATTTAGATCACCATAAAGATGCTGGTGGTGCAATCATTAGAAATGCCTTACAACAATTAGAAGCATCAGGATATGTAGAAAAAAAGAGCAAAGGCAGATCAATATCAAGCGAAGGGATGAAAAGAGTTGACAGACTAGCCACTGAAATTTTTAAAGAAATATCTAAACTAAATAAAGATTTAGAAAGATACGCATAGAGGATCTAGTATGTCTGGCCCCCCACAATCTCATCAGCCTTCTGACGATGAAATTAGAAGGCAACAAGCTGAAGCTGAGGAAATGAAGCAAAAAGCCCTAGCTATGTTATTAGATGTCGAGGCAAGACAAAGACTAATGAATGTAAAGATGGTCAAGCCAGAGCTTGCTTCAGCTGTTGAAAATTATCTATTAAACGCAGCTACTACTGGAAGATTAAATAGAGCAATAACAGACAATGAATTAAAACAAATACTCTCTACAATTCAACAACCAAAAAGGGATTTTAAAATCAATAGAAGATAATATTTCAAATAAATTCCCGATTTTTTGTTTAGGTTTTAAAGGTTATTATTTAGTAACCTCTGTTTTTGAGTTAACTATATTAAGGTTTTAAAATATCTTCTCCCCATGAAGGCAGCTGTTTTTAGAGAATACAACAAAGATCCTACTAAAGTAGTAAAAATTGAAGACATCGACGTACCAAAAATAAAATCAAATGAGGTTTTGATAAAAGTTGAGTCGGCCGCATATAATTACAATGATTTATGGGCAATATGGGGAGACCCGGTTAAAACACCACTTCCCCATATTTCTGGAAGTGATGTAGCAGGAACAGTAGTTGAGATAGGAGAAGATGTAAGAAAGCTCAAGGTCGGTGACAGGGTCGTATCTCATTCTAATATGAGTTGTAGAATATGTGAGCAATGTACAGCAGGAAGAGAGTACGATTGTAAAGAGAGAACCATATGGGGATTCCAAACAGGTCCGCTGTGGGGAGGTTTTGCTCAATATACGCATCTGCCGGAAGTAAATGTGGCAAAACTACCAGAAAATGTATCCTTTGAAGATGCAGCTGCCATTTCAATGGTGGGAATGACAGCCTGGCACATGCTTGTTGGACGGGCAAGAATAATTCCAGGTCAAACAGTATTGATCATGGGGGGAACAAGTGGTGTAGGCATGGCAGGCATTCAAATCGCAAAGTTGTATAATTGTAATGTCATTGCCACAGCAGGAAACCAACAGAAAATGGATAAATGTCTGGAACTTGGCGCAGATAACGTTGTAAATCACAGAGAGGCGGACTGGTATAAAAAAGTAAGAGAAACTACCAAGAAGGAAGGCGTAGATGTGGTGTTCGAGCACATTGGAAAGAATGTTTTCCCGCAAGAAGTTGGTCTGTTAAAAATGGGAGGCACACTCGTTGCTACAGGAGCTACAACAGGTTATGATTCCACCATAGATTTAAGGTTCTTGTTTTTCAAAGGTACTAACTTGCTTGGTTCCACTCAGGGGACAAAAGCAGAATTAGAACAGGTCATTTATTGGACAAGCAAAAATAAATTAAAGCCACTTATTTCCACTACATTGCCTTTCTCAAATATGGTGGAAGGTCATGTAATGATGGCTGGGGCCGAACAAATAGGAAAGATCTTAACCAATCCCCAAAAACTTTAATTTTTTTATATCGAGTTGTAAATACAGGTATATTGTGGGAAGATCAAGAAGTCTAATTTTTATTCCTGGAAATAATCAAAGATTTTTAGAAAAGTCTAGAACAATAAATTCAGACATAATCTGTTATGATTTAGAAGATTCTGTGCCTCAAGAAGAAAAAGAAACAGCAAGAGAAAGGGTAAGAAACGCTATTCAAGAGATTAACAACATTGATGATGTTAATAAGGAGCGAATCCTGGCGATAAGAGTCAATTCTCCAACATCTGATCAGATGGTTACGGATTTGAAAAAAGTAATCACCCCAGGAATTGATGCAATTGTAATTCCAAAGGTTGATGATGACAAACAGATAGCAGAAATTTCAAGAATAATTGAAAAAGAAGAGAATGAAAAAAACATTCAAAGTGGGATCATCAAAATAATTCCGTCTATTGAATCTGCATTGGGCGTAGTTAATGCATTTAATATAGCTAAATCAGATCAAAGAATTACCACATTGATATTTGGCATTTTTGATTTCTTACACGACATGAAGATTGATAATCAGGACATAGAAACCATCACTGGTTTTATGTATGCGAGGGCAAAAGTACCTGTAGATGCTAGAGCTGCAGGCATCGACTCTATTGACTCCATTTGGCAAGATATTCACGATCATGACGGCCTAATAAGAGATCTTGACCTAGGTAAAAAATTGGGTTATAACGGAAAATGCATTATCCATCCATCCCAAATTGAGCATGTACACAACGCGTTTAGTGCTTCAAACCAGGACATAGATTGGGCAAAAAAAGTAGTACAAGCCTTAGACAGTGCGAAAAACAGTAGTACAGGCGCAGTAAAGTTGGAAGGAAAGATGATAGATGCGGTACATTACAAACAGGCTAAGAGAATTTTAGACTCGATGTAAGAGAAAATAAATCAACAGCCCATCATTTGAAGGGTTTCAACAATCTTCAAATTATATTTTCGTTTATAATCAAGTGTGTTTACAGGAATTACAGAATATTTAGGTGAAATTGAAAACATAAAAAAAAACAAAAGTAAAAGGACTAAAAAGAGTGATATTAAAGCGAATTATCACTTCGAAATTACTTTAGTTTTACCAGAATCAAAAGATATCAAAATTGGAGACAGTGTATCAATAAATGGAGTATGTTTGACTGTTTCAAAGTTAAACCATTCCAAAGCCACTTTTCAGGTCATTGATGAAACCATCAATAGAACAAATTTTATTGATTTAAAGATAGGAGACAAAGTAAATGTTGAGAGGAGCTTAAGCATTGGAGACAGACTGGAAGGACACTTTGTGTTAGGTCACATCGATGGCACAGGCATAATCAAAAAATTGGAAAGAAGGAGCTTGGGAAGTAGAATTAAAATAGAAATATTAAATAAAGATTTATTGCCTCTTATTGCTCAAAAGGGCTCTATAGCAATTGATGGAATAAGTCTCACCGTCGTAAACGTTAGAAAGAATATCGTTGAAATAGCTCTGATTCCTCATACTTTAGAGAACACGGCCCTAGGAATCAAGAAGGCAGGTGATGTGGTAAACATTGAGGTAGATATTTTATCAAGATATATATCAAATATCTACCAATTTTCTGGTAACAACAAGAAAAATAGTAAGATATATTAACATTAAAGTATAAAAAAATATAATTGACAAAGATATCGGAAGCCATAACCTCGTTAAAGAATGGAAATTTCGTTTTAATTCATGATGATGATGGTCGTGAAGACGAGGTTGACATGGTCGTATCTTCTAATAACATATCTCCACAACACATTGCTACAATGAGAAAGGATGCTGGGGGGTTGATCTGCACCGCAATATCAAAGGAAATAGCCACAAAATTGGGATTGCCATTTATTTATGACGTACTAAATATTTTTGGGCCCACGAATCAAACTATTTCTTCTATTAATAGTAACAGCTCACCATATGGTGACAGACCATCTTTTTCCGTTACGCTAAACCACATTAACACTTACACTGGAATAACTGATCGCGACAGAGCTTTAACCATTTCATCACTAGCAAATATTTGTAATGAATTGAGTGATTATCGGAAAGATCAGAAAACAACCATTGAAAAGTTTCGTAGTAACTTTAGAACACCGGGACATGTACCTATCCTAATTTCTTCGAAAGGATTACTCAATGAAAGAAAAGGACATACAGAGATGTCAATCTTTCTCACAAAAATTGCCAATATGACTAACGTCACAACTATTTGTGAGATGCTAGATCCCCACAGTTACAAAGCCTTATCGTATATAGATGCAGTCAAATATGCAAAGGACAACAATTTAGTAATCATTGAGGCAAAAGATTTGATAACCTATGCGGAATCATTCGAAAAACAAAGATGAAAGTAAGAATTGGAATCGTTGTTTCAGAATTTAATAATGAAATAACCTTTGCTATGCTAAGTGAGGCAAAGAAATATGCAATGGAATTTTCATCAAAAATAACCTACGTTTGCTTTGTTCCGGGAGTGTTTGATATGCCTATTGTAGTGCAAGAGATTCTAAAAAAAAAGGATGTGGATGCAGTAGTGACCTTGGGGGCAATAATAAAAGGCGATACCAGTCATGACAGATTAATAGCTAACATCACAGCCAAGTTACTTGGTGAACTTTCTTTAAAATATAACAAACCAATATCCTTAGGGATTACGGGGCCAGATATGACATTTAAGCAAGCAGAATTAAGAATAATCCCCACATCTCATCATGCAGTATATACCGCCATTGAGATGGCAAAGAGACTGAATAAAATAAGAAATTATAAAATGAAAAGCAATAGTACAAAAATAGTAGATTAGTTTGGTTTGTCAAATAACAGTAGTAAAATTGGAGGGTTATGGTGTATGGACTCTAACCCTAGGTAGTGACCGAGAATATGCATTACAAATTCTACAGTCAAAAATGTACGCAGATCTCCAAGAATGTTTTTCTGCTAAAAACGGATTAGTATTTTCTAACCGGTTTGATGAGTTTATTGCAGTGACAAATCAAATAAGCTTAAATGATCATAAAAAGATCCACGACAGACTTTCGAAAAAAAATGAAAATATAAAGATATCAATGACGATAGGGACTGGAAAAACTCCACTTGAAGCTGATAAGAAAATACAGGAAATAAAGAGAGATACTAAAAACATGATTTTTCCAAATATTTATGGCATACAAGAAAATTCCAAGATACTCCAAGGTCAACAAACTAATGAATCAGTAAATCAGAGTAGCCATAACAACTTGAAAATACTCCACATAGACGTCAATAGATCTACTTCGATATCTAAAAATCTTTCAACCTATGAAATCACAAATTTAATAATGAGGCTATATTTAGCCATATCAGATTCATTCCTTAAGGAAGAAAGTTTGACTTTCTTTTTGGGTGGAGATAATTTTATGATTGTTGCAAAAAATGATATTCAAATCGATAAAATAACAGAACTAGTTAATTTTTTAATAAGTACAACTGGAATTAAGCTGAATTGCGGTATAGGAAATGGCATCAACGCAAGAAGAGCTGCAGAGAAAGCAACCAAGTCACTTGATACAATAAGAGACTACCGAAGAAGCGGAAAAATAATAAATGTTTTTGAATCAAATTGAAAAAGATATTAATAAAAAATGCATACCTATTGTTTGGTAAGGAACTACAAATAGTTCAGAACGGATCTATACTAATTAACGAACATGGAACGATTGAAGATGTTTTCACATTCAAAAGAAATTCAGAAAATAGAGGCAATACAATAACCAATTCAGTTAACAAAGATAATAAAATAGACACTATTGATGCAGAAGGTTTTATTCTCCTGCCAGGATTAATAAATTCACATGTTCACATAGGAGACTCTATAGGAAAAGACATCTCAGCTGATTTGGATTTAAATCAAAGAATACATCCGCAGTATGGTATTAAAAAGACAATACTTGAAAGAACTCCTAGATCCCAGTTAATGCAAATGATTAGAAATGCAACAATGTCAATGTTACACAAGGGAATAACTACCTTTGTGGATTTCAGGGAGGGAGGATTAGCAGGGATAAACCTCATACAAAATGCTGCAGAAAATATACCCATAAAGAAGATCATACTGGGAAGGATTGATTTTAATGTTAAGTATGAAGATATAAAAACTACCACTAGATTCCTAAAAAATGGTAAAGATACTGGATCAAAGGGTAATCCTTTACGGAACGAGGACTCGATAGAAGAATGCGATATTATTGATCAGGGTAATAAAATAATTGAGAATTGCGATGGCTTTGGCATTAGTGGTGCAAACGAAAACACTGATGAAATGTTACGACTGTATAATAAAATAATTATGAAATATAAACAAGAGGGAGAGGGAGAGCGAACTGAATTGAAAGACCATAAAAAGGATCCAGTGGTAGCAATACATGCTGCGGAGGCCGAAACAGCAGTAATGGAATCCACAAAAAACTACAAAAAGACTGAAATTGAAAGAACCATTGATACGTTAAACCCTGACATATACATTCATGTTACCAATCCATCCAACTTGGACTTGCAAATATTATATCAGAATAAAAAGAAAATAGTCATTTGTCCTAGAGCCAATGGGGTACTTGGAACAGGTTTTGTACCAATTAGAAAAATGTTAGAATATAATTTTGAATTAGGTATTGGAACAGACAATGTTATGCTTAATTCTCCAGATATGTTCAGAGAAATGGATTTTCTCATAAAGAGTCAAAGAGCTGTTGAAAAGGATGCTAGCTTTCTAGATGCAAAGAAGGTACTAAAAATGGCTACGGTAAATGGGGGTAAAATTTTTGGCTTAAATATTGGAAGTATTGAAAAGGGATTCCAAGCAGATTTGCTTTTTATTGATAAATATGATTTAGATCTATATCCGATTCATGATCCCCACATGTCAATTGTACACAGATGCACTGAGAGACAACTAAAAGCAGTTATGATTGATGGTAATTTTGTACTGGAAAAAACATCAATAAGATAAAGGTATCAGCGACGAATGAAAATAATACTAAACGCAGCTACTAGCATTGATGGAAAAATCGCAACTATTAATGGCGACACAAAAATTTCATCGGTATTGGATCTCAAACGTGTTCACGGATTAAGAAGCAAATCGGATGTAATCCTGGTAGGTATTTCGACTGTTATTAACGACGATCCATCATTAACGATACGATATGGCATGAATAAACAAGGTACTAAAAACCCTATTCGGATAATAATAGATAGTAAAGCTAGAATTCCCCTTCGATCCAAAATTGTAAAAACAGCAAATCAAATTGAAACCAGATTGGTGGTAACCTCAAAAGCCCCATCTAAGAATTTGAAAAAATTGGAAGAAAGAGGCCTCAAAATAATGACGATAGACCAAGGAACAGAAGAAGATAAAGAGGATAAAGGAGAAAACAATGGAGAAAAGGTAGATTTGAAAAAATTATTTGATCGATTAGAAAAGGAAGGGGTATCAAATGTCTTAGTTGAAGGTGGAGGGGAAACAAACTGGTCTATAATAAAAAATAACTTGTTCGATGAGATAATAATCACGATATCTCCACTCATAATTGGTGGGAAAAAGGCGATATCATTAGTGGGTGGAGAAGGCTACAAGACAATAAATGAAAGTTTAAAAATAAAGTTGTTACGATTACAAAAAAAGAGTAATGGTGAAATAATACTACATTATAAAAATATAAATAAAAAATAAGAAATTGTTATTTTATTTTACGGTATCCGAACTAAGTTGTTCTATTTTATACCTTAAAGCATCTTTCAATTTGCCGTTATCTACCATATTCAATGGTTCTTTACAATTAGGACATTTAAAGAATAACTCTATTGCATAGTCAAATTTTATTCTATCACAAGCAGAATTACCGCAATGGTAAAATTCGGAAGATTCTTCATATTCAAGTCTATTTTGTAATCTTTCTAATATTTTCTTCTTCTGATTGTCAATAAAATTATCTACATTATCTCTCTTGGCTCTCCATCTATACACGAACCATCCCTTTTTCTCATCTTTAACGCGTATACCCGTTATCAGAGCCTTTCCAAAAAGATCATAGAGAACTTTTCTAATAATATTTATTCGAAGACCAGTTGCAATAGCTATTTCTTCGTCAGTTGAATCTTCAGTTTTTAATAATGCTTTGGCAACATGATGATATTCTTCTCCTCCTATTAGAGATGCAATTTTTACAAAAGGATCTTCACTACTGTCAACACTTCGCATAAAGATATACTATAATAGCGTGACTAAATGATATATAGTTTTCCTACTGATTTCGAGAAATTCAGGTTTTTCTTCCCACATAATGCCTTAGTTTTTGATCGTTTTTAAACTATGATTAATATCATACTCTATTCATTTTCACTAATTCACATTGATGGCGATACCTGAAATCTGTAATAAAATACTAGAAAAGAATTTACTGACAATTATATGAAAAATGAACATTTGGACCTAGGACCATAATAAATTGACCCCCTCATCTAAATGTCTGTTAAAATTTTTTGGCCAATCGGTTTGCGTCTGCGTCTTGGACTATCCAGTATTCCAAGTAGCATATCCCAAAAATAAATAGAAGAGATCCAGGTATAGAAGAGTAAAAAGATTTGGAATCAATAGAATTTTGTGGTATTAGATCGTCGTTGATTCCTGGTGCGACTTACTGATTGGAGTATAGATCAAAAAATTGGTCAATATTTACACCAAGAGTGAGAATTAAGAAAACGAATAACAGTGAATAAATTATTCAACCCGACAGCAGAAATCCAACACCTCTCCTCACTATCCCGATCTACATGTGACCTATACCGTTAAAAAGGAATAGTCCAAAGAAAAAAGCCAGAATGAATGCGATGTCACCGCTCTTATAAGGTATAACCGGCTGAACCACATTTTGATAAATAAAAAGAGAATATAAAAATAGAGTTATGATTGTTCTTAATTCAACATTTATTCATCTAACATAGCATAGTTTCATCTGGAGTTTAGCTCTTCCAAAAACTGGTAGATTACCGAGTAGTCTTTATTTTTTTTATCCTCATTATTGTTGGCTGCCCTAAAAAGCTGCTGTGACAAGGATGTCATGGGTAGAAACAGCTGCAAATCTTGTGACGCATCCATCATTAAATCTAAATCTTTTAGCATGTTTTTTAGGAAAAAAGAAGGCGAATAATCATTCCCTATCATCATGTGACCTTTCCTTTCGCTAATTCCAGTTTTAAGTTTGGTAAGATTAAGGATTTGTAAATAAAGATTAGGATCTATTCCACTATGTTTGGCTAATATTAGTCCCTCTGACAGGGCCAATGTAATTATGGCTATATTTAGATTAAGTGCCAATTTGATAGAATTTGAAACTCCATTGGTTTGCCCAACATAAAATACGTGCTTGGAAATTTTTTCTAAAACATGACGAATTTCTTTAAAAGAGTTTTCTTCTCCTGAAACAAGAGAAATAAGCTCCCCTTTTTTTGCATCATTGGGTCCACCCATCACTGGAGTGCTCAGGAACGTAAATCCATTTCGCTCCCTTACAAGATTTGAACAATACAGAGATTGATCAGAATTAACTGTTGTACAATCTGCAATGACTAGTTCATTGTTACTACATTTCATCACACCATTATCCTGAAATAGAATTTCTTTTAATGATTCAAAATTAGTAACACACGTTATTATCAGATAGCTTTGTTCGGCCAAGGTTCGGGCATCGCTAAATATTCTCGCACCCTTATCCTGGAAATATGTGAGTTTGGCTTTATTCCTACCGTAAACATTCACTTTAGTCCCTTGTTCTATCAATCGTTCTATAATTCCAGTACCTAACATGCCGACCCCAATTACACCAATCGCCATATCGCTCTTTAGTGACACAATCTTTGAGCATAATAGAACAGTTTTAAATGTATATGCAACTTCCAAATAAGAAGAATAAAATAGATACGAATTGGATCACCTATATAATATGACTTTTACATTATTGGTTGGTAATAACTTTATATCAAATAGTCCAAGGAACGTAAGGTATAACCAAAAAACTTTATTCAAACTAGAACAAATATCAGACTCACATAATCCTTCTATATCTGCTAATATAGCCGATCCCAACAATAAAATAATAATTCAAGTCGTAGAGAACGTATGCAAATATTGTTCCCCAGATTTGATAATGAAAAAATCCGATCTTGGACATGTGTTGATTGTTGATAAAACTGGTGAAATAGTATTTGAATCCAGAATATTAGACAAAAAAACAATTTTAGTTAGCGGAATTTTTTACGTTGATGATCTAAAACTCACAATTACACAAAACTATATCATCCTTCCGACCCAAAAGTGGATAATGCACGATAAGGTCGATGCAAATAATAAAAATATAAACATTACAAATGAAGGGATAAGAGTATCTTCCTGATAATATCATAAAATGATCCAGTAACGTAATGAAAATGGTAATAAGAATGGATCATTAGTTATCCACGTTTCTCTTTATCCACAATCCAATTACCCGATTTTTTCTTAAGAATCAATGTCCCAACAAATTTTCCACTACTGTAAACTTTGCAATATTCTTGGCTCATTCCAAAAAATGCCTCAACGATATTATGTTTTTTATGATATCCAGCCTCAATTACTTTGATATTTAATTTTGAACTTGATTTTTTTATGATGTTTCTGGCTATACTCCAATCACCACTCCATTCTACCAAATCAAAATCTCCAAAATTTAAGGTATGTAATTGATTGTTTGTGATAGAAATATTGAATGATTTGTTGTTCTTAATGATAAACTCATTTATCCACTTTATTGCTACATCGCTCTTTCCCTTTTCTATTCCAAAATTATTCGCACTAGCCAAAAAATATCAAGGTATAGTAGGATAGCT
>JAKDMR010000655.1 GCA_030452275.1 Candidatus Nitrosocosmicus sp.
TCAATAATCTTTTTATAATTTATGAATTTAGGAAACTTGTGGTTTTAAAAATTATGAATTTATTTTTAACAACGGTGATAACAAAATCAACAATAACTATAACAGCAGCACTCCTTCTCTCTTTATCAGGCGGATCAACACTAGTCTTTCAAGTGGCAAATGCTGTAATGGATCCTGGAATGGATTTTTCAAGTCCAAGAGCACCTATTGCAACATCAGAAGGTGATAATGTATACATTGCATGGATGACAGACAATAGCATGCCAAATTCAAACGCAGAAATAATATTTAGAGCTTCAAATAATGGTGGAGAGACATTTGGAGAAAAAATAAACCTAAGCAATTCCTCAAATATTGATTCTGTAGATCAAGAGATTGCAGCAGAAGGCGATTACGTGTTTGTTACATGGTGGGAGAGAAATTCAACAAATAATACCCCTGTTTTGAGAATTAGTAATGATAACGGTGAGACATTTGGTCCTCAACTACTACTTGCGAACAACGGAACGATAGGAAATATTGACGGTGAAATTGGAAACGCAGGAGGAGAATGAGTGAGAGTAGCTAGCCAAAAACTGTACCATCTTTCTTATTCAATTTTTTCTTAATTGGTTCCTCATCAAGAATGTTAATTATATCGATCTTTGATGCTGTTTCACTTAAATATTCGTCTAATAGATCTACTATTGGAATTTTGGCTACGTAGGAGGCTTTCTTTTCAGGTTTTGGGCCATCATCATTTTTATCACTCATACTTTTGCAGATCCATCTATAACAATTATTTAAATGGAGTTAGATCTATTTTATCTTCCCATCTATTTTTCAGGATAGTTATCTAATTCTGTATAAGTATTCTATTGTATTTTTTCATAGGTTTCTCCCCATATCTGCCTTATGAATTAATTATGAATTAGGACAGAAAAATCAACGAACTCCAAAGGTTTGACCGGCAAATTTTACTGAAAGATTTAATCATACAAACATTATGCTTTTCCTTCAAACCATGTACTTTAATTTGTTTGTTGTACTGTAATTCGTGTGAAAATAGGAAAACAACAGCACAAGAATCCAACCCCTACTGTAGATACGATAATTCACGAGGACTCCAAAGTCCTTTTGGTCAAAAGAAAAAAGGATCCATTCAAGGAAAAGATGGTTTTGCCTGGAGGTTTTATTAATGAAGGCGAAACGGTTGAAGATGCAGCAATTCGTGAAGTAAAAGAAGAGACATCATTAGACATAGAACTAGATAACATATTAGGAGTATATTCTGATCCTTCCAGAGACCCAAGAGGTCATATTATGTCTACAGTATTTATCGGAAAAATATCCGATAAGAGTGATAAAAAAGACCCTATGGCAGGAGACGATGCAGCTGCAATAAAGTGGGTAGATCTTGCATCTATAGATGAAGAAAGCATGGGTTTTGATCACAAGAAAATTTTGATGGATTATAAGGAATGGAAACAGTCTAGACAAACTTACTGGTCATCAAAAAACTAAAACAAAGGTTGATTTCATAATGGAACCTAACAAATAAGTGATCATCAATTGCTTTAGATAAAATCCCAAAACCAAGATGAAATTCTAGAAAAACTGAAATATCATCGATTCCACAAACACCTCCCGTTTTTGATTTGATACAACAATTATTTTTCTTGTAGAAGTGTCCACAATAAAAAGTACATTTGACCATGGAATATTCTTTTCTAACTATGAATGAAAACATTGATGTA
>JAKDMR010000105.1 GCA_030452275.1 Candidatus Nitrosocosmicus sp.
GATTAAAGAAAAAAAATATTTTTTAATTAAATTCTTAAATTATTTGTTTTTACAATCCTAATCCTTTTAACGTAAATTTCTTAATATTTGGTTTTTCTTTATCAAACGACCTTTTGATGTAAGGATCTGCTTTCATATATCTGGTGCCATTATGGACAAAGATGGTGTAGTCTGCTTTTCCTCTAACTTCATAACCTTTTGAAATCTTTGATTTAGTAGTTTTATTAGCCATATTACCTGTATCTCTTTTGGCTGTTCGCTGAGCTTGGTCTTCTATTATATCTGCATGACGTGATAGTTTAATATCAATCCTTCCTGCTAATCCATTTGCAAACTTTGTATATTTGTTTATGAAAGATTGACCGGAATGATGAACTGCTTTAATTCCTAGCATAATTTTTTAGTATTCCAAAAGATAATAAAGTTATATTCTAAAAAAAATCGATTTTTGTTATGAGTTCTAGGTCTAGGGGTGGAAGTGGATCATCTGTTGGTTCTGTTGGTGTGGAACTTGTTGCACTTAATTCGCAACAGGCTACAAACCAGATTAAATCTTTTGTTTCTTCTTTAACAGTTTTAGAAATTCGAAGAGTTGCAGGTGTTCTTAATACTACTTTAGGTAATGGAATGAATACAGGACAGGGCGTAAACAGAACACTACAGTTATAAAACGACTAGGTACAGAATTTCAAAATACCGCTACCAGAGTAGCAGCAGATAATCAGATAAAACAAACATTTCAAATAAGTTTGGGTACCGGTGCGGATGTTATTGATACCATAAATAAATCACTGCGGGGCTTCAATACAACTTTAAATCAAACTTTAGCGAATGAACAGAGATTCAGTTCTATCGCACAAGAAATGATGTGATCATATCTTGCTTCAGGAAACAATATCGATAAAACTAAAACCAGTATGGTTGATTTTATTGCTATATCCAATCAGGTAACAAATGCGACAGAACGGCAGAGTACAGGTTTTCAACGTTCGATGACTTAGTTAACACCCTGTGTTTCTAGGATGATGGGGTTTGGATTAAAGGTTGGTACGGCTGCTCAAGATACGGATTATACTGCAGGTATGGAGGAAACATTATCACAATTTCAAAAAGAGACTGAAGTTTTGCCGGAAAGGATGAATGATGCATAGAAAAGTATGGTAAAGGAGATGACTATAAAAGTCTCTCTGAATAACCTGTTTAGAAGGATCTAAAGAACCCTAAAAGAATATGACTGGAGGATAACGGATTTGGAAACAGAGTATCATTTTTATGTCAATATAGTATTGCCTGTTGTATCTGATCTGGTAACATGAATTATTGTTTGGGTTGAATTATATTACTAGATGATCCAAAATTTTATTGTCAATCCAAAATGGAGTATCCAATTATTTCATCTCTAAAGAATACCATGACAGGTAAGCAAGTATTGTGATGAGTTTAGTAGACGAATATCAGGATATTTTGAACGAATTGTGTTACCAATACGTTGTCCGCAGCGGATAAACTATTAGTAACGCTTTATGCTTGTTTTCGTGTAGTTTTTGCAATTTTTTGTGAAAAAGTACATTTATTTTTGTAGTAATATTTAACCAAAAGAATTGACTTTAATAATTTGTTCTTTTAGAATGGTCTATGTATATATGGACAAGTCCGAACTGCAGATAAGTACGTTCAAAGAATCCAGAAAAATGGAAGGGTAAGAATTATCATATTAAATCAAAACCAAGCAATGGTCCATTATTTTTGAATGATAAAAATGAAATTTGTTATACTTATTATGATGAGTATGACCATGCCACAACTATAAGAATGGATAATCCATTTAATTTGTCTTTAGAAGAAGCAAAAAAGATGGTTGATAGTATAACAAAAGATTCTAAAAAGGAAGTAAAAAAAATGAGTAATGAAGAAGAATCTTGTATTTGCAACTGTCAAACATGCAAAACGTAAAGAAATGTAAATTATTTGCTGGAAATAAATGAAGAACAACGACTTTTAATTAAACAATTTTTAGAAAAATTCTAAATTCGTCTGAAATTTCACACTTAACTCAACGAACCTGCACTAATTATTGTCTAATAATTGAACAGGAAGTGATGAAAAAAGAAATGTACAAAAATTAAGAAAAACAAACACACTTTGTTACCAATGACTCGTATACAATAGAAAAACGAATAGTAACGATTTGTGCTTATTTTGGTGCATTCTTAGAATTTGGAGGGGTTGGAATTACTATAGATTTACCTTTCTATGGTAGAATTGGTGTAAATGACATATTGTATTTGAGACAATAAAAATATAGCAAATGTGTTATTCTTATTACATCTTAATAATTATGACAGCACATTTGGAATTATTTTTTATCATTACTAGTAAGATAATTGTTTTGGATCACAAATGAGTATGGAGAGTGTCTTGAGCAATTGAGTACATTGTCTAATGCAGTTATTGGTCTATTTTTGACATCTTGTCCAAACTAAACAATGACTTCAAGGCGTCTAGAGGATTTTTATTATGATTATCTCTAGGCGTAGAAACAGTCATATCCTCTTTACTGTTATGTCTCTTTGCTATAATTGTTTTAGTGTAATTATTAATCCAGAAATCTATACTTCTGATGAACGCCCAAACATCCGAATTAGTATCAACATCGACCTTATCCATTCGTGTCATCTCTTCAATGATACACCTAACCCAGTTTTTCTTATTGTCACTTTCACTTAAACACAAGGGGCTCAACCAATTTTCTAATTCACCTACTGGAACTACGAATAGTCCCGCTTTTGCTAATTTATCTATAATGGTAACCGATGGATATATTGAAATACCTTTTTTCTTTAATTCATCTCTTGCATTCTTCTTTGATTTATATCGACTTTCAAATTCAATTTGATAGCCTTTTATTTCTTTAATCAATTCCTCAACCTCTGTTTCAGAAATTCCTGCAGACTTTAAGTAAGCAAATTCACTTTCGTTTGAAGGCAGTAGAATATCGATATCGAAAATACCAACCACTGGAATATTTAATTTCCTTAATGGGGCAATTACATTGGCGATTGTTTGAACATTTTGAGCCGGAACAATATTCAAATTATTTATTTGAAGTAGTCTCATAACAGTTGAATAAAATATTCTGTCACTGTCACCCTCCGTAATTATACTTCCTTTGTAAAATAAACAATTTTGAATTTCTATAGCCCTTAACATCGGATCTGTATTCAATTGCTTAATGTCCTTCTCATCTAGCCTAGTAAGTAAGAAATCATCGATTCCGTTTTCAATATTTGTAGATCTAAATACAGATACACTATCGTTTCTTTCAATTATACCTGACAAGATTTCGGAACTATGAGTGGCAACGATGATGGTCTTGTTATTTGAATTTTCAGCTATTAGTCTACCTAAACTTCTTGCAGTAGGAGGATGCAAAAATGTCTCAGGCTCGTCAATTATGATTATTTTATTATTTGGTGATTTTAATGCAAATAACAATGAGATGAACGATTTTACTCCATCGCCTGTCTCTGAAATTGGAACTAATCTTTTAAAGAAATTGTCGAGGTTTTCTTCATTATGGTTTCTAAAATCCTCAAAGAATTTATTTCCAAATTCTATCTTAATTTCGATCTTTCCTGCACTGATAATTGTATATATATGTGCATTAAATTCTTTTGAAATAGATGAGTGGATATCATATAATAAATCCTTATTTCTGTATAAAAGCTCAAAAAAAGTGCTAGGATCTTTATCGAGATTGTAAGAAGTCGACTCAAGAAGCCTAAATCTTTGAATTCCTTCTACGTAAGTTATGAATTTGTTAAATATGGTATGATATCTCCTTGAAAAAATATTATTGGATTTGTCATATTTGTAATTGATATAGGTTCTGTCATTATCATTTCCTATATTCTGAAATCCGATACTTCGAAGATAACATCCATCTTCTTGTCCAGAAAATCGAATATCTTTTTGTAGGAATCTTAAAAACTCATTATATTGGTCTTGATTAGCGGGTACCTTAATCTTAATGTTCTCAATAATTTTCATGGATTCTTTGGTTTTTTCTTTTTGAAATCTACTACAACTTTGACCGATTTCTCTGAGAAGGGTACTCTTGCCAGAATTATTAGGACCCGTAACCACTATTATATCCGATGAGTTCTTAAATACATTCATGTTCTTAATTTTAATTTCTTCTATAGTAAGCCAGTCACTCATATCGATTTGACGTATGTCAGATAGTCATGGTTATCGCCTAATAAATCTAAATTATAACAACCAGTATGCCAATTCATAGAAATGAATTGTAGTATATTGTCAACATGTATGTGATCAGCAATTCAAATGATCCTAATAGAAAAAAATGCTATGGTACTATTTAGCTCACTGTCTGGGACACAAATGAGATAAGCTTTTAGCATAGTAAGGAGTGACCTAAACCTGTCCAAGTTAATTCGTTATTATAATGATTGTAAAAGCGTATTGAGGAAGTAGAAATTTCTGAAAGTATTATGAGAAATCATGTAAAAGCGAATAAGTTGTTTTACAAATTTAACGAAATTACTGGCTTCTTGGAAAAATATTGCTAGAATAAACTTAAGAATATCTAACTATTCTTAAATACTATTCAGAATGTCTCATGTCAACCACGTAGTTATTCCTAATTTCATCGATGATACTAGTACGGAGAAGTATTTCATTCCTCGATATATTACAATCACGAAAGGTGATTCCATAGAATGGACAAATCTAGATATGCGGTCTCATACCTTGGTTTATTATAAATCTGATGCGATTAATGAAATTTTTGATGAATCAGAACCGATTCTACCAGGCAAGTCAATTACTAAAGAGTTCGATTATGATGAAAAAGTAATTACTTACAAATGTAAGGATCATGATGAAACTGGCACTATTGTCATTTATCCTGGCAAATTAAATAACACAGAACAGTTAAGATTTCTTCAAGAAACCTTTGACATCAAGGTTCCAGACATTCTCAAACATTTGTCACACAGTGACTCTTAATCTTAGGTAGATGTCTTTATATGAATAGCAAGATTCAACCAATCGATACAGAACAGTTAAGCAAATATTTTGATCCTGTCATCTATGATAGTCTTCAGCTACTTTCTATAAAAGGCATCGAGTGGCAAAGATTGACAATTGTTTTCTGGGACATATCTGGATTTTCCAAGGTTTGCAAGAAAGTAAAGGATAATCGTGAGGCAATCGAACCTTTTCTGACCGAATATTTTAAGATGGCTAGTAATTTGATTTCACAACATAGTGGAGTATTAGACAAATTTATGGGTGATGGCATATTGGCTTATTTTGGATTTCCTATAGATGATGATGAGACACCATCAAAAGCTGTAGAAGCTGCTTTAGAATTAAGAAATAAATTCAGACGAATTAAGGAAACTTATGAAAAATTATGGCAGCGACGATATGGAGAAATTTTGAGTGTAGATTTACGATGTGGAATTCACACCGGATCTGTTTATTTTGGACAAATTCCTGCTGGAAATCGAAATCAAATAGCGGTTTTTGGTACAGAAGTTAATCTCGCAAGCAGGTTAGAAAAAGTTGCGAAAAAAGATGAAATCATCGTGTCTGAGCAAGTAAAAAATATGATTTACGACAATTTTCTCTTTGAAACAAAATCACTACCGGAACCAATAAAAGATTTCGATGAAATTAAAGAAGTTTATCTAGTTTTGGAAAAGAAGGATCCAAATTTGAAAGGACAAAAAACGGATATCACAAACTTTGCAGCAGCTAGAGTTCTGTCACTTTCTGAGTTAAATTCAGGTAAACATATGTTTCATTTTGATTTATCACAGAAATATTCAAAATCGTTTCGATTTGCTGAAATCTCTGTTTCTCGGATCAAAGAACGTGTTTATGACATTCAAATAAAAGCTGAAGGAACCATAAGCAAAGGATTTTTTGATATTATGACAATTAAATCCAATGGCGAAAAGGATTGGAATGCTTCTAATTTAACTTTTGATGCTAATACCTATTCAGGAAAATTAAATCTAAGAGATGAAATATTCAATATCAACTTAATTTTAGATCTTTCAAATTATTCTGATAGTCAGGTTAGACCCTTTGTCCTCGTATTTGAAGATAGTGATGGCAACAGCTCTGGCAAACGAAAGTTGGTATCTGGATTTGAGATAGTAGGACTAAGTTAGATATCAGAATTTTTTAGATTCAAATTATTCTCTGGATTTAGATAGAAATAGAGTAAAATTTGACAACAATAATGCCATCCAATCTGCTTTGTATCCTAATTCAATTTTATCTTCATTTCTTAACATTTTTAGTCAAAATTGATTATCATGACTAACGGATTTAGTATTTCAATGTCATAATAGGATCTATCAGGTAACGATTTTCATAATAAGGCAACAAAGCAATCCAATTCGATCTATGTACCCACCTATAATTCTAAAGGTAATCCTAAGTATATGGAATGTCTAATCAGATGCTTGGCTGGGTGACCTTGAATTTAATTTCTCTATGTAGTAAAAATGTTTGATGTCATTCTTAGTAAATCCAATTTGTGTCAGAATATATAAATGAAGAATTAATTGCAAATCCTTCCATGCCCAAAAGAGATCATCATTGTCTATATCATTATATGAAATTTCTGTATGTTTTAAACGGTTTCTGTATTTTTGAATTTTGTCCAGAAACACTTTTCTGCCAACAATTTTTTAGATAGATTTAGCGTTATATCTTCAAACAAGTCGTAAATTTCAGAAATCTTGTCATAAGCAGATAGATTTTTACCTCTCAATTAGACGCTCGATATGTTTCTTTTCTGATTCCTCAAGTATATCACATTGTTTCATTTTATCCTTTAAGAAACTTTATATAGAAAACAAGATTTTTCTTAGAGCGTTAGGAGATTCCACTGCTTGGTATATAGAACAAGAGCCTGATAAAATGATTTTCGTGATATATTCAGGTTTTAATCCTCATGTATGTATAGATAA
>JAKDMR010000106.1 GCA_030452275.1 Candidatus Nitrosocosmicus sp.
TGATAAATTGGTTATATCCCAGCTAAATAGTTTGAGTTAGGCGACAAAGCAGAAAGAATCTTTAAAAAATTATCAAAACCTGCTGCACGGTTTATTCTGGATCCACCTATCGGTGAGAATTCCTCATTTTTGTAAGGGTCGTACAATGTATTCATAATTTTCTGAAATGTAATTTCCAACTGAAATGTTAGGCAGAAATGAATAGTAACCATGGGGTTTTAATAATGGCTAACAGAATTATGGAGGCATTTAGGATATGAGTAACGGGGTGAATATTTTCAATCTTAACCATGCTAACCGAATCTCCGATTCGCATATCTATAAAACACAAACATTAGGATTTATTAATGTATGTTGCACTCGATATCTTACAGAAGTGATAAAGATAATGATAATTGAAGATGAGCAGGATTTGTTAAATCTTTATAAAGATTTTCTGATAAACAAAGGATATCACATTTCTGTTACAAATACGACGGCTTCAAATGTTCTGGGTGACTATGAAGAGTTTAAACCCGATCTTGTTATTTTAGATTACAAACTTCCAGATGGCAAAAACGGACTTGAAGCGGCAAATGAGATTTTTGGAAAATATCCATTTGCATCCATTTTAATCATTTCCGCATATGATTCAGTTAAGCAAGCTTTTAATAATGAGAAAAAATTCGTTGCTAAAAACATAAAGTTGTTGATTAAACCATTTAAGTTATCTAAGTTAAATGAATTAGCAATTGATTTAGTGAATAAACAACCAAATAAACAAATCAGAAACTAATATTGTTGTTACCATAAATAGGATTAAATATAAGTGACCCATTAAACTGATCAAAAAAAACACTGCCCAAGACCCGGTGAATTTTAAAGGAGATTGTTATGATTGGGTCACAGGTTCCCGTTGTACACAGAATCCGATTGAATGATTCCTCTCTACATTGTTGCATCAGGCCCGCAAGCTGAGAAACTGGCTGGAGAAGAATAGGATGCGTTAATAACTAATTAAACACACCGTCCTAAAATAAAGAATGTTTTTGATACACACTTTTGAGGAGGGATCAAAAATTGGAAATGAACGCTTGAGATAAGGTAAAGGTAATGAAAACCAGAAAAAAAATTGTTATTTATTCCAGCATCTTATGATAAAAAGACCATTAAACAAAGTCCAATTTTGACGATATTCAATGATTAAAGTATTTTATGAGACATAGATATGCATGATCAAAAAAAAATAGAAAATAATAGATTAGTCATAGGAGACAATTCATTGAAAAAGCATGTTTTTGATAACAAACAAAGTAATAGGATTCGAAAATTTGTCCAGTTTTGAAAATACAGGAATTACCGAAATAACAATGACAAACTCAAGTCCAAATAAGAAAATACTAATAGATTTGTTTTTCGAAAAAATGAAACCAAATTTGCGACAATGATCGCGGACTGCATCTTCTCATTTCATTTGTTGCCTCGATTTTCCTACCCTCCTCCACCTTCTTTTCCACCACCCGAACTTTCTACTTCTAACTCTTTTAATTCTTCGTCTACTTCAGATTTTGCTTTTGTCATAGGTTTAAGCATTTCTTTTTTTAATTTGTCACTATCCAATGTTTCTTCATTTTTCTCATCATTATTATCCATAGACACTATATAACAAGAACAATAAATAAACTTTGAAATTATGGATAAATGCACTTGCTAGAAAAAATAAAAGTAAAAGCGTGCTAGAGAATGTATCCTCAGTCTACACTTGCGGTCTAATTGATCTCTGAATTACCGTAATTTCTGCAGGAAAAATATGATATCAAAAACTTTTGGATAGTGATGTTACTCAGATAACTTCCAATATCTCGTACGGTATTGTTTGACCATTTTGATGTTTCCGTCCATCTATTGCGATTACTCTGATAACAAAAGATAGAAAAATGACACCAGAGAATAACTTTGTAGATACTAATATTTGGTCATGTTATAAGAGAACAGATAATATTTTAAAAATCAACCGAGTTCAAAGATGATATTAACGGTAATTAATTTGATAAAAAACTTGAATTAATTAAGACGTTTGATGCATTAATTGATATCAGGACTCCCGAGTATCATATAGTTGACTACTTTGTGTCATGCTGATATTATTTTTTTTGCCAACTGCACTTACACTTGATTTCAGGCAAATTTAAAGACATTTCTCATTCAATTTGTAGATTCAAATCCGATGAATCTTATAATCAAAATATGTGTTAGATATGAGATAATCAAGTTCATATTTCTAATATTATGAAAATTTTTTTATATTACTTTTGCCAGGCGAGAGCAATTAGCTAATGTATATTGCATTCTTTATTATATTGTTAATACATGATGCATATTTGAGTACAAAATAATTTGCCTCTGTTTGGGAGGCTTTTTTGACTAGTTCCTTTGTAACCGAGTTATATTTATATGGGAAATAATGTAGTTCTTTGCATGGTCAGTTATAAACCAATATTAATAGCTGGTTTAGTCATGGTAGTAGTTGGGGTAATAGGAATATCAATTACAGCTCCAATCGTAATTAGAGAGGCAATACCTGATACAGAATTTAATATACAATCTCCGCCTAATGTTACAGGATTCCGAAATCCGATGGTGGATGCAGAAATTGTATCTATTATGTTAGTTATTGTGGGATGGGCTATATCGCTCTATGGGTGGTATGGTAAGAAGAACAAAAAGAATCCATCTATTCCATCTTAAAACCCAACTCAATATCTAAGAATCAACTAAAATTAATTTTAGTCGATATTAGGTTATTTGTAATTATCCTGTCTGTCCGTCTGTGTTCGGCATTCTCTAGACTTAATTTTTTATGGAATGACATATTTAGTAATTAATGAAAGAAGTTTGATATCTGTAACAAAAGTTCCTATAGTGTAATCCTTTGATACTATTGTTAAATATTGCTTGATGATTGATAGCACTCGAATTCAAAGAACTTCTATTTACGCTGCTTAAAATTATTAATTTAATATCAACCTCTTTGCAAATATCCTGTTATCAAGAACCTTACTCCTAATAATGAGGGTGAATCCAGAAGCGGAAACAGGGATCATATAAAGCACCCGGGCCGGTCTCGAAGCCCGTCCCGGTCAAGGGAGTGACAGTCCCCCATACTGGACCGGACTTTACAATGCTGACGACATTTAATGGAGAGTTCTGGAGTAATTACAGGAAATATCTTTTATCATTAAACCAAAGCTCTCATACAATAAGAAAAAAGATACAACATGCAAAGCAGTTCTATTCTGTGCTACAAACTCAAGACACACAATGCTTGCTAACCTTATCAAAAGAGACTCGATCACATGCAATGAAAGCCTTGTCTTCATTATCAAAATACTTGGGTCAATACGATGATTGGCAGAAAATGATCAAGCGATTTCAGTTAAAGTGGGAGCAGAAAGGAGACTATGCAACTTTTGAAAAGATATTTGATGAGAATAATGAGGACTATTCTGGTATGCAAAAGTGGATTAAAGAATCAATAAATAGATTACCTACCGAATACGGAAATCCAATTATATTTAATACTTTGACAGGACTGTGACCGGATGAATCCTACAAAACTGTAAATCTAATCAAGATAGGGGCATCGCAATATATAGATAAGGGAAGGATGTTGCTATTACCTTATAAATTTCCTGATAAATTCCTGAGAATCTCAAAAAAGACGTATTTGAGCATTATCAATGCCGAAATATTAGAAATTGCTTAAAATTCCGTCTCTGGCTTATCTTACTATTCGTTAAGAAAAGAGTTTATCAAAAGTAATTTGAATATGAATATGTACTACTGTCACAAAGTTATTGCCACATATCTTTGAGACAAAGGAATAGAGCCCGAGATTACTGATTTGTTACAAGGTAGGATTGTTAAATCAATGTTTCTCAGACACTACTATAGACCTGACATAAACGAAATTATAACAAAAAGGATAAGGCCGGTGTTGGATGAGTTAGGTAGGGAGTTGACCAATTAATTACATATTTATTTCTATTATTTGATTATTTTTCTCGTTCTAGTCGGTATGAGTTGTAATGGGATATGTGTAAGATACAAAGCAAAAAGGAATCATAATATTCCATCTAGATATAAAGAGGGACAGAAAAGGTGTAGCATCTGCGAGATATTTATTAAATGGGATGAAAATGCATATTGTCCATGCTGTAATTTTAAATTAAGAACAAGATCATTTCGTGGTTGGGAAATGAGGAAGAAGTATAGAGAAGAAACAATAAAGCGGTATTAAATTATCCTCTAATTTAGACCAAACATTAACGAAATAATTACTAAAAAGACAAGAACGGTGTTGGATGGGTTGAGAAAACTTTTCTATAAGTGAGTGATAACTTTGACACTTGTCAGCACCTCTCACGACAATAGTGGAAATTTACCACAACCTTGGCACCCTCGGGAGTCATAATAGCACCACACCTGTCTCTTCCAGAGCAGTCACCCTGTATGTTTCCTAGTTCGTATTGAAAGCCTGACGATTTACCACCTGTAACCTGGATGACCTACTTTGACTCAATAGGAACCCTAAATGAATTTTCAGTTATACCCCCTTAACATGGCTATTCGCTTCATACTGGTAGGCTAGACTACCATCAACAAAGATTTGTACCAGACCATCGGGGCGTGGACAAGGTGGAGTGATAGGACGAATCATGGCCCCACAATCGGCTCGAAGAACTGTTTTCACGTCTAACGCTGCAGTAAAGTCATTATTTGGAATGGCTCATGCACCACCAGGACATGAAATCATATCCACCTCAGAATTATCTTGATTTTGACATAGTAAATTATTTCCTGATGAAATACTGCTATCACCAGAAACAACCTGACCATTTTGTTCTGAAGATTGTGATTGTTCAGTCCCTTGTTCTGCATTATCTCCATTACCACTCTGTGAAAGAGCACTATTTTGTGCCTTTACAGTAAAAGGGGAATTAACAGAAACTAACCCTATAGATAGCGCTAATGGGATGAAAAAAGCAGTTAAACTTAATCTTAATGTCGATAACCATTACAATAGAATTCTAAATATAACAGATATTGTTAATAATGACTTTTAGATTGAGCAGTAAAATATTAGAATAGTTTTGTCAGTTTTGATTTGTTGGCCAGTCCAAGGACCTCGGCAATTATATTCTTAATCTCTTATCTAACAAGCGCATCCATCTACTTTTATCGACTGAATCATGTCATTGACGATGGTGATGTATTTATTATAATATTCAGATCCTAGGGTAAAGTAACGAATTACATATAGTGTATTTTCAGATGGAAAGTAAGTTTCTTTAGCCTTCCAAACATCGCCACTAGGAGATGTCTCTTCGTACACTATTTCATGAGCTGGTATCCCTTGAACAGTGGTTCCCGTAGATTGAACTATCGTAACTCCAGGATTTGAATGATAAAACTCCATAAATTCTGCAATTCCTTCAATAGATTTATCCCTGAAAGCAGAAATGCCTTCTCCATCCAATTGAACCGTGCTTCTAAATCCATCTAGTGTATTAGGCATCAATTCAGCCACACTGACTAGAGAAGACGAGCCTTCCTCAAATTTACTATTTGATTCCTCTACAACCCAGTTATCTGGATAGTTAATAGACAGTCCACACAATGCATTAGAATAAGTTTAACTCAATGATGGATTATGTGCATATGCGAGGCGGTCACAGAACCAAATAACATTATTATCAAAATGGGAATAATACCTATCGGCTGAAGTTTAATTACTTTCATTATGATGATAAAACAGACTTATTCCTTAAGATTTCTTAGTGGATTAAAAAGGAAATTGATTGAATTCCGGAATAATATACTCATATTCTAAAATTATCCACTACAACCATTACTTTGAGCCCAATTTAGGTCAGAAAACTCACTTCGCTCGCAATATTCATCAAATATTCGTGTATATCCTTCTTCTATTAACATTTGGTTTAGCAACAATTTGTTTTCCCCCCCAATAAACTAGACCAATCATTCTACCATAACTACCTGCCTTCTGTCCACCGTCTTCGTCTACTAAAACCTTTGTACCAACACCGCAATCTGAGTTGACAAAATCTTTTGCCTCTTGATATCCTTGTTCACCTTGTTCAGGTGTATTGACTAAAGAAAGCCTAATTCTAATTTCTCCATCAACATCAACTGTGTCTCCGTCGACTACCTTAGAAATGGTCCCTGTGAAACAATTAGCGTTTCTTGAACACATATCAGATGATGCTGAATTCCGGTCAATCAATGCAGTGTCTGTAAATCGGTTATTGTTTACATTTTTATTATCATCAGAATTATCGTCATCATTTTCTCCTCTACTGCTACTACTATCATCATCGTTACTACCAGGACATTCGGAATCATTCCCTAAATCATTGCAAATGTAGCTCCCTGTATAAGAAGGACAACTGTGCCATCTATGACAACCATCCCAATATCCATCACCATCTAGAATAATTATTGGAAGATAATAATACGGATACCATTATTCCTATGGACACCAATATATTAATTCGCAATTATGAAGAAAAGACCCATTGGACTTAAAATATGTATCCAAAATCGAAACTTCATTTCTAAATTTATGATTAGGTAAAAGCCCAAAAAGTATGAAAATGAAGTTTGAATGTTTTTAGAAACATGTAGAAGACGTATGTAAGAATAATTAAATTAATTGGTGTTTATATTTTACTGGATACACTAATGAAAACGTCGACTTCTAATATATTCATTATTTTGGATAGCAAATCAAATGAGACATAATATCAACTTACTGGTTTTTAACAAATTGTTACGTATATTCAATATCATGGTTTTAACTATCAAATTGATATAATTGCCCGCAAATGAGAAACAGTATCCTCGCTCTATTAGGCGCTAGAAGGAATTTACAAATTGATGGCGCTGTTAACTTTACGATAAATCTATAGCTTGAAGATGCCCTATTTCTGAT
>JAKDMR010000656.1 GCA_030452275.1 Candidatus Nitrosocosmicus sp.
ACATGAGAAACTATTTGCTAAGAATGGTTTAGAAAACATATGCTAATTGGTATAGAAGGTTGATATTTTATTAGTATTCATAGGACTTTTAGCTACTGCATTTTCTGTTGTAAGTACAGTTCCTCAAATTAAGAAGGCGTTAAAAACAAAGGATACCAGCGATATTTCTATTCGTTTTTTAATTGATTTTTCCTATTGCTAATTTTCTAAGTTAATCTAATTTATCATGAAAAGAAACTTGTAGTGTATAATAAAACACTTTAGTTAATATCTACAAAGCAGAAATTGAATAATTGTTATTGCATGCTGCTTAGTTCAAATATTTTAAGAGATAAATTCTAAATGAAAAGATATCGAAGGATTCTCTATAAAATACGTTCCAAAGATTAAATGAAATGAAAAGATATTAAACCGTCTTTTGAATGATAGATTCAAGATTATGATCAAGGTAATTAACAATCCCTGGTTCTAACATGTCAATGATTCACAGTCGGGGTTGGCTAACCTGCTGGATGTAGTATGATGGGTAACAACTAGGGTTATAGTTTTTTTTGTTTCTTCGGTTTGTTTTAGCGGGCATTGTGCGTTTTCCACTCGTCACCATATGTTTCCAAAATACAATAACTCTTAGTTACTATCCTGATGCGTTCTCACTCTTAATTATTACCGGAGTAGTCAATAATGATGAACTGGGTGCTCTCATAATATCACCGTTCGTCATCGATAGCTCGCAGTTTAGAAGCCCAATGTCACGAACCTTTCCACTGTTTCCAAATACGGTAATCACATCGCCTATTTTAAATGGCCTCGTCAGTGCCAAATACATTCCGGCTATCATATTTCCCAAAAGATTTTGCGAAGCAAAACCGATCACAAGTGCCGACAGGGTGCCGATTGATGCCGCTATAGCAGCGTTTTGGCTGAGAAACGATAACACGATGGCGGCAACCACAGCTGCTCCGAGAATCCTTATTAGACTTCTCAATGAGTTGGCTGTCTGACCAGATTGTTGGGCCGTAATCACCAGCCGAAACGCGGTATTGGCTACTATTTCTACAACAAGGTATCCCGCAATACTCACCTGCATACTTTGGAAATAAATCAAGTATTCGACAGGAACCAGCCATATACTTAAGCTCAAAGTTATCGTTAAAATCACTCCTAAAATGACTATTCTCTTTACAACCCATCTTTTGGCATTTTTAACTATTTGGCTATTTCCGGTTTTATCTATTTCACGCATGTTCTTAATTTACCTTCAAGGGTTTATACGTCGATTGTTCTTGTGCTGCTTGTAGTATTAAAGTATTGAATCGTGAAAACGTCGTATAATGAAAAAATCAAAGGTAAGATGAAGGATGGATTGCCCAAAATATGGTGATATGAAAAGAAACTAGGGAGCAATTGCAATATGAACCATAAAAAATTAGAATTTGTCAACTGACTTTTTTTGAATCATGGAGAAGTTGTATCGTTTTTAAAACTTTACCTGTTAAAGTAATTTGCTTGATTGGTAAGTAAGTTTGGGCTGAATGGGGCTTCGTACTTATATCTAGGCCTAAAATAAGATTCCAGCAAAATAGACAACTGTAGAGATGAATACTATTTTATTTTAATCAATATTAATACATTAAATTGTAGAAGGTTAAGGAAATTGAAATACTTGTTCTAATTATATGAGGCTGGGTCATAATTCCTAACAAATATAGCTGGTCTTATAGTGTATCATAT
>JAKDMR010000107.1 GCA_030452275.1 Candidatus Nitrosocosmicus sp.
TCAAATGGCGAATAAGAAGACGAAACGGTGCGTTAATAATTTCAGGATACTACAGTAAATTAAGAATATCTAAATCGATTAATTGTCAAGTTATATTTGCATGACAGAAAAACATTAACCTGAGACATATAATAAATAATAGAGATTGAAAGATTATCTAGGGTCATTCGTAAAATATTTTCCTAGATCAGGGATTAAAAAGATTCGGGAAAAATCTCGATACTCCATCAAATAAAGTAAATGATGAAGGATTACTGATATTGTTCTGACCGTTTAAAGTATCGTTAGTTTTATTTATTGTTGCAGTCGACTGATTTGAAAAATCTTCATCGCGTAATGTACTTATCTCAGCAATACTTTTATTGCTATA
The DNA here is from genome assembly GCA_030452275.1 of Candidatus Nitrosocosmicus sp. Classification (GTDB taxonomy): domain Archaea; phylum Thermoproteota; class Nitrososphaeria; order Nitrososphaerales; family Nitrososphaeraceae; genus Nitrosocosmicus. The sequence continues at coordinate 371 of JAKDMR010000107.1, forward strand.
TATAGCACAATTCTGCTAAAGCTTGACTAGATCCGATCGAATTTTGGTAATGACATATATTTAATGCTTAGTGAAATTTTGATCCAACTGATGATTTATTGTCTTCAATTATCTGACAAATCAACATATCTTCAGAGACAGAATTCTGTTGGTCATCTTGACCGAGTACCTTAGGGCTAGAATAAAATGTAAACGAAATCAAAGGGAACAGAATAAGAATTAATGATATCATGGTTCTGAAAATTGCTGTTTTTTAAGAAATTTCGATTGTGAATGGTGAAATTTATTTCTGTATATTTATTCAAATGTCTTTTACTCTGAATATGAACATTAATCTGATTTTTTGTAATGATAAAGGTATATCATTTATTGTTTATGAAGGGTTTCTACTTCAATATTGTGAGGGCTGCAAAACTGTACCGTTAACAAAACGGGTTATTCCATAGCTTGAAGAAGTTTCATTTCAATTATAATCATCAAAATAAACGGAACATCTCAGATGTATACGGGTTTAGGGTTTCACTTATACTTCTTAGAATTTTTGACATGAAACGTTGATAAATCAAGTTCTTTTTTCTATAAGTCGAGAGTCTATACCCATATATTAAATAGGATACAAAAATACAAATCCAATGGAATTTCTAGAAATAGAAAGAGAATTTCCGAATTTATATTAAATGAAACTCGTCAAAAGAGCCTTCTGCACGTTTGTGGAGCTGAGTTGCTATATAACCTAAAGAAAAACACATTCTTACAATAGCGGTATAACAAAGAGGAACTATGATCATTGTAGGAGTGTTTGTTCTATCATACAGATCCTTGTATTAAAATCATTTTGGCGGTTTTTGCATTAGAATATTGTTATCAAAATTAGGAGCTGGTTCGGTGGATTCTCTGTGATAGCACCCTATAATTGGAATTCTATTACAATAGGCTTATCTAAGCTTTAAGCCTTACTAATGCCACCATTACTGATTAGAAACTACTTTATACAAACAATATGACAAGACCATGTAAATTTAATCATCCTTATCGTAACGGTACAGGAGGAAGAAGGAGTGCTGATAGCGGTCCTTTAAAAGGTATTCATAGTAGGACGTGTTTCAAGGTGTCAATGCAACGTTTTTACAGCTTATAAAAAAAGAGTAACAGAGAATGGTAAGTCATTCTAAAAAATCGTTAATCAAAGAAAACGTTCCATAGTGACAATATATTTTAGTTTCTTGTCTACTGGAAAATAATCGTCTTTACAATTCACATTTATTTTAGTATATAAGAATAGAACTAAATAGCAGATAATTTTTCCGTAATTATCTATTGTAACTAAATAACCTAATTATCTTAATTAATTATTATATTGCATATTTTACCTTAATAAATCACGATTATAATGTTAAAGTCAAAAAACACAAACAAAACTACACTAGTATTAGTAGTAGCAATATTAGCAGCTGTCATGACCTTTGGTCCTTCTGTATCGAATTTTCAAAGCGCTTTTGCACACTATGGAGTTGACAAGGATGATTGTAAAGATGATGAAGATTATTATGAAGATCACGAAGACGCCTGTGATAAAAACTTGAAAGAACACTATGGTAAAGACTACGATGGTAACTTTGCTTCACAGGCTATAGGTCAAGAACAAGATTCTGAACAAAATAGCCAAGTAGTATCAGGCGATGACACAGAAGACTCTGGCAACAACTTTAGCTTCCAAAACCAGGTTAACGAAGGCAGTAACGCAATAGCCCAGCAATAACCTCAACTTTTTTTTCAAATTTATTATCATAATTCATCATTAATGAATAGATGAGAAAAGGAATGAAAGAATCTCAATTCAAAAGAAGTCGTCTGGAATTATATTATTACATATTAAAATCATGTATCATTAATGAAAATCATACTAGGAGTTCTCTAAATAGGCAACTATTGATACCTTATTCGCTATTAGACGAATGTTTGATTTATCTAGAACAGTTAGGCTTTATAGGTATCAACTACAATGATATGACACTCAAAACTACTTTGAAAGGCCAAAGCTATGTACAGAAATTTGGCTATTTGATGCAACAGGTAGATAGTACTTCAAATATGTCAACCTAAAAAAAGGCTAAATCCATTGTCAATTGTAAAGTAGAAATATCGATTGAAGAGTGTTCTTTTGTACTTTTTTTGAACAGACGCCAGAAACTGTAATTAACGACTTTTCTATTAAAGAGAGACTTAGGCTGATTGGAGTCTCAAAGAAGGTTGCATGTATTTAGAATATTAAAGTATTTAAAATACTACGGCAGTCAAAGTCCTTGCGCTTAAGTAGGATCTTATCTGGCAAAAAAATACCTAATCTTTATGAAGAAAATTTTGACGTCATTTTATTCATTTACTTTATCTAGTAAAATTATTTCGATATTAGATTAAACAACTCAATTATATAACTTTGGAATTATCGAATCAAGAATAAGAAAATTCAATGGTCAGTATTGTCAATGTTTATTGCAGCAGCTTTGATAAGTTCGGTCGTAACTTATGGAGAAAACATGGTATATGCAGGTGGAAAAAAAAGAAATACAATGACTTGGAACAATTCATAAAGCAATTTCTAGGGACCGGTCAAGCATCAGTTTGTGATGCCAATGGCGATACAACTACCTCACGTAACAACTTAGCATTGCACCAATATATCCAAGCGTATCCTCTACGAGTTTGACTATTCGCTTCGACGGAACTACAGTTTTTAACCAAATAGTGTTAGGACCTATTAAACAAATTAATATGGACGGTCAGGCAACTTCCTTTTTAATAGTTAAGAGATGGACTAACAATTATCGGATTGCTAAAATCACCCATCCATATAGCACCTACCAAAATACTATAACGATATTTGAATGCAGATGGGATAGACCAGACGCTCAGGGCACTACACTCCTAACCCTTACCTAGAATATGAAGCACTGACCTATCTTTTTTTGTAATTATTTCAATCATGGGTGCCCTATAGTAATGATTAACAAAAACTGAACTGCTAATTAGTAAACATATCTTTAACATAGATTCAAACTTTAGCTCAATGATTTAATCTAATAGATAGTTATTTCTGCCGGTCTTTAGAAACACGGCACGTAAAAATCTTGATGCGACTAATCAAATAGGAATGTATCCAATCATTAACCATTGAAAGATAAACGGTGATACATCATAACAATATACGCTACCATGCACCGAGTGTCTTTTTACATCCTATAATAGTCAAAATTGCGCATAACAATGATTAATATTATTTCTATGCATCGGTATCAGTTAGCGATACCTAATAACGGATTTTGGCTCAAACGGTAAACTCAACTATGACTAGACCGAATTACCGTTTTCTATCCGAATATATGTTTAAATATTCCAATTCATTTGAACCGATTATGATTTAAGTTCTAGCTATCCTCTTGGACTAATATTATTGGGGTTAATTGGTATCTCATCAACGATTATGGTACCTGATATGTACGCAACTAAAAGTTTATCAACGCAATCAAAACAGGCACCGGAAGCGCCGGGGTCCACTACCGTGCAGCCTGAAAGATAATCACAATTTAACCCTAAAAGACAAGAAAATGAAAATGAAAATGAAGCAACAATACAGGAAAAAGATGAACAATTTAGTGACGTTTTGCAAGAAGATGACAATTTGAATAATAATGATAACGATAATGATGAAGAACTAGATGAACAAATTGAAATTGATAAAAAAGCACCAGTCGCTGTTTCAGGTAAAAATGTATATATTGTGTGGTTCAATGATCAAAACATACCAAACAACAATTCAGAAGAATTATTTAGATATTTTAATGATAGTGGAGTCAAATTGTCAGACAAGATCAATTTAGGCAATACTACAAATGCAGATTCTGTAAACGCCGAGATAGCAGCAGATGGTAATAATGTAATCATAACATGGTGGGAACGAAACCAAACAAGCAATGAACCCGTGGTTGGAATGAGTAGTGACAGCGGCTTAACATTTGGACCATTATTAAAGTCAGCAACTAATGGACCTATCAGGTGATCGCTATAACAATAGACCGTAAGATGGCAACGTTTTTTCGATTGAAACGGGTTTGATTCTTACTATTAATTACGCCAATTGATCTAGTGGGATTTGGTTCAATATTCAAATGTGTCGGGATTCATGGTGTCATCGATGGAGATCATAAAAAATATTATCAGAATTGGGATACAGTTCAATCAAAAAGAGTAGGGTTCAGGAGACAAGGTATTTAGTCTCAAGATAGGTAACAAAATAATCCGGGTTATAGCCCTCATTCATGCTTCGATCAAGAAGCGCTTTGGGGGCGTAAGTAGATCCAAATTGGTGTATTTTTAATCTTAACCACTCTCTGATGGGATCAAAATTACCCCTCTTGATGTCTTCCTCGTAGCTTTCCAGATCTTTGTGCATCTTTGAAGCAATGATTGCTGAAACCAAATTTCCCAGAGTGTAAGTTGGGAAATAGCCAAAGAGGCCACTGCTCCAATGTGTATCTTGAAGCACGCCCTGTGAATCCTTAGATGGCCTCACCCCAAGTAGCTGCTCCATCCTATCGTTCCAGAATTCAGGAATCTCAGATATACAGAGCTCATTTCCAAATATTTTCTTCTCTATCTCATATCTTATTGCTATATGTAAATTGTAAGTAACTTCATCAGCGTCAACTCGTATATAATCAGCCTTGACATTATTGAAATAAAGGTACAATTCGTCATCTGTAGTTTGGTTTGCGAAATGTACCTGTTTTCTAATCAAGGGAGCTATCAATTGAACAAAAGGTAAACTTCTGCACACAACGTTCTCCCAAAACCTTGACTGAGATTCATGGAGTCCAAGTGAGGATCCGCCTTCAATCGGAGTAAAAGCTAATGACTGATCACATTGTAGGTTATACAAGGCATGACCGGCTTCATGTATGGTACTAAATATCGACTTTTTGAAATCAATCCCTTCGTATCGAGTAGTTATTCTGATATCGTTGAGACCCATAGTCTCGGTGAAAGGATGAGTGGATATATCGATTCTGAAACGTTTCATGTCGTATTTTAGGAGAGTCAAAATATCATGATTGAGCTCATCCACTTTATTGATATCATACTTTGACTTTGGAAGTTTGTTCTCTTTGCAAAACGGGCTGCTTGAATCTACTAGTTTTTTCAGAATTTTCTGAATACGCGGAGTCAATACACCAAATACTTTATCCATGTCATCCATAGTGAGGTTTTCTTCGAATGTATCCAAAAGTGCATTATATGGATGTTTTTCGTACCCCCTCTTCTCAGCGATTTGCTTCTTTATTTCTATCATCTTGCTCAAGTGTGGTTCATATAACTTGAAAGCAGATTTTGCCCTCGCTTCCCTCCATGCCATGTTTCCCCTTATTCTTACCAGAGATTCTGCTTCAGTCAATTCTTTTGGTATCTTGATCTGCTTGGTTATTTCCCTATCGAGTAATCGTACAATTCCTTTCTCAATGTCACCAAGGCTATCCAGTTTCTTAGCTGACTCAACAAGACCAATAAAATCTCTATTTAACAGAAGATCCTTTTGCAGCATGTGAAGCTGAGAATCGGCCACTCCTCTTTCTTCTGTTCCTTCTCTAGGCATATAAGTCTCAAAGTCCCAACCCATAAGAGAAATGGCATGTTTTAGCGACCACATTGGTTTATAAGCATCAATGATTTGATTCATGATAGGGTTTTCGCATCTCACTTTGTAATACCTTTATGGACTCAATCACATCGGTCAATTAATCCTTGCTAGCAAAGATCGCATTTTAAAAATCACAGTAATTGCATTAAAGTGAAAGTGAGAATCATAAGCTTCAGTGGCCGGGACAAGGTTTTTGATTTGATCTGACTAGCATACTTCATAACAAAATTTGTTCACTTACAGATGTGTTCAATCAGACATTCTATGGCTGCTGTCATTATCGGTAGACTATATTGAGATTTGTTACGGATCTGAGGCGGGTTCGGTTGTACGTAAAATAAATTTGACCCTAATTTGAAACTCAAATTCAAACTAAGAGCAATTTAGTAGATAAGAATCGACTACATCGCATTTGAGTAGTATGAGTTTTGATGAATTCAGATCTCCTTAGCTCACAGAAAGACAATTCTGTAACCATAAAGTTTAAATATTCGTTAATAAATTTCCTGTTCCCTATCCATGTTTTAGAATAAAGATGAATTAAGGATACAGAGGCAACATGATTTCAGCAGCTATCAGAAGCACCATTAGCGAGTCTGTTAGTTAGTCGCATCTGTTTTGAAGAGATTTAGATTCATCTTACGAAAAAATGTAATTAAGGGTTTTTATGGCTGTGTAATACTACAATATTTTAGTAAAGTATTACATAGATACATTATCAAAAATCCTCATCATCTAGTTAGTTTCTTAATCATTTATAAAACTGGACTTGGGTCTACTTTGATGGGCATATATTTTAGTTTTGATGATTTCTGAGTGGATTTTTGATAACAATCCTTAAATCTTATTGATTCATATCTTTGCTAATATGATAAATTTTTACATACGATTTTACCATAAGGATTTTTGATACAAGTTATA
>JAKDMR010000657.1 GCA_030452275.1 Candidatus Nitrosocosmicus sp.
GCTAAGGGACTGATATCGTCCTGAAGCCCTCGGGGCCATATAAATTTGACTATAATTATGGCTTCAGTTGTTGTTGAGCAGTGATTGAAGAAACTTTCAGAAATAAGAGCATCTTTAATTGTTAACGTTTTTAGTCAAAGTAGGCTATAACGACAAGCGAATTCTATGTTCTAACCTAAACGAAAGAATCATCATATAACGATTTTCAGAATTAGGAAACAAAGCAAATAAAAAGTTAATATCAATCTACGAATTTTTAAAGGCAGACTAATTGTATAAGATCCAAGGTACTTGTACAACCACTTCTTAGGATGTTGATTAATTAGTCAGGACCTCATCGATCTCATATGGTATACGGAGCATGTAAACTTCGAACCTAGCTCAGCTATGGTTAGCCTTGGCATAAAAAATCTTCATGTAGTCAACGCCGACTCGATTCTCTCAAATCTCGAGAAATATTTGGGATCTCAAGGATCATCAAAAAAACACTCTAGTTTCTCTAAACAGGTTTTTCTTTTCGGTGGAACTCATTTTATCCAGCTTTCTTCCATATTTTGATGCAATTTTGTTGTTCCATACTTTGGTAATTTTATCGAGTACTTTGTTGGTTTCGTCCATGGTGTCAAAACCATCCTTCCTTTTAATTGACAAATATTCAAGCATTTTGTATTTAAGGAATGCTTGGGCATCATCCATAGCTTTCCCAACAGGGGAGGCTGGTAATCCATACTCGCTTATAAATTTTTTCAGGTTGTTCTTGGCATATGTATTATTTGGATCGTATTGCAGACAAATCTTCCAAGATTCAAGTGCCTCCTCTCTTCTTCTACTTTCCCATAAGGCACAACCTAGGTCCTGGTATGCGGCGGCTATCTCTTCTTTTGCATCTTGAGGAAAATGCAGTATGGCCTTTTCAAATGCTTTTATGGCACTACTCCATCTTTTATTTTCAACATGGAACCCACCTAGGACATACAGAGCCATTGGATGGTTTTTATCCAAATTTAACACTTTATCTATCCATACCCTCGCCTCTTTTCGTTTGTTTTGGAAAACGAGTATATTAGCTAAAACAGTCATTCCTTCTATATCTTGTGGATTTTTTTCTAAAATCATTGTTATAATTTCCTTTGCTTCTTCTAATTTGTCATTGTCAACCAGATCTAGTGCAAGTTCTATAGCATTATTTTTTTTGATTTTCTTACTTGCTGGCGTTGATTTACTGTTATTCATAGACATTATTATGACATCGAGCGACTTTAAAGTTGTATATTTTCGTTCTTTTATGCTTTGTCGCCTAACTCAATCTATTTAGATTAGATTTGACTATTCCTTTCCATGATTGACTGTCCCTCTTACAATAGATCGCTAGTTAGACATGGGGAGATACTTTTCTCATACGATTTTCTTGATGGTTGGGGTAATGAGATAGAAAGAATGAACAGAAATAAGATGGGAGTCATTTGTATTCCCAGATTCTTTTATCCTGGCAATAGGTTACATCCGTTGCTCATTTCACCTACCTTGTAGACATACTCAAGTAATAATCAACGCTATCTTAGGTAGGAGATTACCATCAAAATCACCTCCTAGTTATGATCATATCTGCAAAAGAATCAACAAGTTAAATGTCGATATTAAAGGAGAAGGAAATACAATGGTAGATGATGAACCTATAATAGACTTCTTGCGTAATTAGAACACGTTAGTCGTAACTTCCAGCCATCATC
>JAKDMR010000658.1 GCA_030452275.1 Candidatus Nitrosocosmicus sp.
CTTTATACTAATGAAATAAAGGACAAGCAGATACTCAAAGGTTATCCTCATCAAGAGCAAGGTAAAGTACAAGCATATAACAAGATAGTAATATCTGAATTTCTACAACAGGTAAAAGAATTGTTAGACGTAGAAGACAGAATAGAGAAATACAAATCATTTGTTAATTCATATAACTATGAGAAAGAACATGGAGGAATAAAGGGTATGACACCTCCGCAGAGAAGTTCACGAAATGTCTAAAACAACCTACACTGATACATTAAACAAGACAAAAAGTGTCAATGATGTTTGTACTTTGTTTTGTCAACCTTGTCTGGAAGTACAACAATTATTGATAATTTCATTTAACTTCACCTAGCTATATCTTTTATGTTAAATATAATTTAAAAACTGTGACAATAATGTATCTATGCATCATTATCATCAAAATACAAATGCATTAGATGTCCACAGTATTTAACCATTGTTAAATATTCAAAACTAATGAAGAGCATTTTAATTCTAGTTATCGGTTTACTGTTTATAATCCCATTTACATCCTATGCATATGCACAATCACCTGGTGGAGGTGTACTTGAAGATACTGTTCCTTTTACTTTTCATACAGAATCTGATGATAACGCAAATTTGTCGTATGCACCTGGAATGGGTAATCTTTCAAATTTAAACCCAGATGATTTTGTAGTTGGTCAAGCACATGAGGTGAGAAATACCATAGCAAGTATTACAGAAGAACTAAGTCCAAAACTTCCTGAAATCAGTCCAATAAAAGACTATAAAACTAATTCGTCTGATTGGAATATAATGACAGATACCAATCCTGATTTAAATCAATCATTTGTTACTGACTTCTCCAAACAAGACTATTCCAAAACACCAAACCCTTCCCAACAAAACCAAACTGTTGCTGCTGCTGCAGCAATTGATGATAATAAGGCCATAACTGCAGATAATAACATCTCTGATAATGTTAATGACATAAAAGATAAGCTTGTATCGGTATTTCCAGCAAACTTTACCAAAGCTATGGGTACTATTGCAAGTATTCAAAATAATGAAAGTGGTGAACCAACCTGGATACTTTCTGGAAGCTGGGAATTGTTAATACCAAAGCCTTTAAAGATAAATCAAACAAATCCACCAGATGCTGCTCCTTTTAGTGCTACTTTTGAAATGATGAAAAAAGATGGAACAGTGCGACATACTCACACAGTTTCAAACTTTAACCTACAAGGTAGCGAAGCAAATGGTAATGTCTTAGTATTAACTGGTACTGCAACAGTATTGATGCCAGAAGGGTTGGTAGAAGAGGTTCCAGTAAGTTTAACTATTTCTAATCAAGATGCTCTTAAATTGTGGATATATCCATGGATACCAATGCCCGAACCAAAAGACTATCACTTTGGTAAAAACCCAATATATGGAGTAGTGTCATTAATAGGAACATTTTTTACATATCCATAACTGATCAATAATTAAGTTTTTTTAATCAAATATGTACACAAATATAGCAATTGCTAACATTTTTTAATTGACACTTTGTAGATGCCTTTATAAATTGCTTTTAAATTTTGATCTTTAATATTTAATAAATGATTTGTTGACATAATACCTGACTGATTTATTTGTCTTAGATTTTTTAGCCATCATTATGATAAGATTAGATTAGAATTCGGGTCAATCTTTTATTCCATAAATTTCACGGAATTAATTATTAAATAGCACT
>JAKDMR010000659.1 GCA_030452275.1 Candidatus Nitrosocosmicus sp.
CATCATAAATTCGTGCTATCTCAAGTTAAGCTTGGCTGAAACATTTGTCAATATGAGCGTTATTATTTTCTTCGAAGGTTTGCAATATTATCTGACGACTTTTTACGACCTTAATTTTGAAAGTTATCTAACGGGAACTTGACAGAACCTTTGGATATTCGTTTTAAATACTCTTCTTAGGTATTGTAAGTTCTAGAATTATGTCTAAATCATGCCTTAGAGTAACTTCTGTTACACCCGCAACCTCTGCAATCTTGTTTTGAGTAATCTCCTCATTAAATTCCTTACATGACAAGTAAAGAACGGCCCCGGCCAAACCCATGGGATTTTTCCCGGCAGAAATCTCTGTCTTCACAACCGTCATCATCAATTTTATGGCACGTCTTTTTGCTCTCTCTGAAATGCCGCAAATATTTCCTATCTTAATTATTTCTTTCAATGCATCGACTTGAGGGACTTTGAGATCTAGTTCAACCATTACCTTTCTATATATTCTTGCTATTTCTTTTTCCTTGAGATTGGAAATTTTTGCTATCTCCTTTAGTGTCCTTGGTATCCCTAGTTCTCTGCATGCTATATAAGAAGCGACCGCCAAAGCCCCTCTTATTGTTCTTCCTTTTATTAATTTTCGTTCCTGTATTTTCCTGTAAAGATATGCAATCTTTTCAATTGCCGAGTCGGGCAAACCCAGTACATCTTTCATCGTATATAATTGAATAAACGCAGCTTGGAGATTCCTCTTTGAAGAATCTTTTGTTTGAGATCTGGCGTCCCATGTTCTCCACCGACCTATCCTACTTTTCATTGCTAGATCAATTTGACGACCAGATGCGTCTTTATCTATTTTACCAATTACAGTAGAAAGTCCACGATCGTACTTGGCCAGAGAAGTTGGTGCACCCGTTCTATCCCTGAAATCTAATTCCTGAATATTTGAGGAAATCCATTCAGACCTTGTTGCCTCAGTATTATCAATAATAACACTCCCACAAGCAGTACAAATTAATTCACCAGAATTTTGATCGGTAATTATATTAGAGTGTTTATTACATAAAGGACATAATACTGATAAATAGGAATTTACTAATTTTTGATTCATTTTGTTTTTTTCCACCACATTTTAGTCCTTATTATAATGCGTGTCCTTCATTTTATCGTTTCTAATGTAATAATCATTAAGTTATCACAATATTAATTGCTAAAATACAAGTTTTAAATGCAAGAATATAAAATATTGATAATATTTGCCGTCAAAGACTAAAAATATGACAAAATAAATTACATCGAATATTATTCATCTTAAAGCACATCTTATGGCAAAGATATCGTTATTCTTATTGCTCTCACCCAAGCTACCATATGCAGTTGTTATTTAAAGTCCTTCGATAGAATCAATCCACAAAATGGCAGGTTTTTTTGATATGGATAAAACGACTAGCATGGCCCGCTCTAAGAAGGAAAGAAATGCTTCTTGCTACTCGACAAGGACTCACTCAGATAACAGATAAGTGAAGTTCTAGACGAGAATTAGGAATTAAATTCACAATTTTGGATAATAGAGCAAGGTATTGGAATAAGATCGTTTTAACAATCAACTAATAGATTCACTAGAATAATGTTTAGTTATGCTCAAAGCAGGAACACGATGGGGATTGTCAAAGTGAGTAGAAATAAGTCAAGTGTCATAGTTTCTGTCGTTATTCCACGTTCCAAATCTATTTTCCA
>JAKDMR010000660.1 GCA_030452275.1 Candidatus Nitrosocosmicus sp.
GAAAATAGATTTGGAACGTGGAATAACGACAGAAACTATGACACTTGACTTAGTTTGATGATGTTTAACATAATTGAATTATCCTTTGTAACTCTACCTGACAGGTCAACACCTTGAAAGGTCGTCTCGAATACATAAATACTTAAAGATGGAATTTGGTGAATGGCTTTGTCCGAGGTAATAAACCTTGCAGCCGAATTAGAAGGAAGATCAGAGTCTATTTTTAGTAAATAGATCAGATATTTGATCCTAAAATAGCAGCTGAGTGGTCCTTCACAAAATTAAAACCTTTCATTTGAATGACTAAAAATTAGAAGAGCAAAATTTCCAAAATGTACTGCTTATTTACTTATTTTGTCTTTATTCTGGTTCTGGTCGTATTTCTTCCCATATTCAATCGAATCAGAATGACCTTGTTTACTAATGTGTTTATTGTCTTGGAAGAGAGATCATATGTCTTATTTGAAATCGTATCCTCGTCATTCTTTCTTTCTATTCTGATTATGTCTGTTATATTGAATCGTCCTTTCACAATATTTCTGTAAGTTCTTAATTTGGAAAACATATAGTGAGGTCTTACTTCCCTATGCAAAATAGAATCTATTTTCTCTTTTTTTATCCCTGTTTCAATCAGTAAATCTGTAAAATGTTTAACTAATCAAAATAGTCTGAGATAATCAGAAGATATCCCTCCTCTGAAATCGATCTGTCTAAGAAAATTATATCGTTGTTCCTATTTAGGACTTCGTCATGATCAAGGGGGGATCTCATCTTGCGGAGATGGGTGGAGGTTTATTATAACTATCCCTAAGGAAGGAATATTATTTGCTATGCCTCTCGTATGATACCAATAGTCTATATGTCTATAAATGGCACTCATTAATGGAGTATTATTCATCAGACCGCTATCCCAAAATTTTCTCTGAACTTTATACTTATTGGATTCTACTTTGTCAAAATTTTATTCATTCGAGAATACATGATCGCCTTGGGAAATATCATTTTTTTTGAACATTCAAATTCACAATATCATAGTTAACTGGGAATGTTGTACTAGCAACAACATGATCGAAGGTGATGCCCTCGTCATATCGGGTGACATATTCAAATTCTGTTGTACCATCATCCTTTTTTGTAAGCCTACCATATTCAGTACATCTAGTGCCATCCTTTCGTTTATAACTATCAAAAACAGCCTGATAAGATGTAACAACATCACCGATATTAACAAGAGCCTCGGTTGTGCATCATCCCATTCCGTCGCTTTTGGAAACTTTGCAAATTGCTCCAAGCTTTTCTTTAAAGGTCGAATGTCAAATCTATACCATGTATTCTGGAGATCAAAAAACTTGATGTCAAATTGTGGTGTCATTGGAGTGAACACATTGGATGTCCCAAGTAAGGAAAATTCCTTGGACGAGTAGTACCTTCTGGCAGCTTCTCCTGATGCAACATGGCTATAGATTGAATGCCAAAAATCCCGCCAATCTTCGATAAAAGGATTTTTTTCGACCATCGATTCCTTAGAAAGATAGTGTCAAAAATCAATTAATTTTTCAGATGAACCTTAATACGAACCAGTCTCAATTACATTACTTGTTAGTATAGCCGCGTTAATAGCACCTATCGAGGAACCAGCGATTATATCAAATGTAGATTTGTTGTAAATCGATTCGCTCATATTTCTGAATGTTTCAGCTGCTAACTATAAAGAATTTCCTTGAA
>JAKDMR010000661.1 GCA_030452275.1 Candidatus Nitrosocosmicus sp.
GAGAAACAGGGAGCAAAATGATGAGAGGATAAGGAATTAGGATACAAAGCAGAAAAGTTAAAAAACATGAAGTTTGATTTTCCGTGATTAATTTTTTGATTTATTCTATTGAGAATAAATTCGTCATCAACTATTGTTTAATTCTATAGTATTGCAGTCAATGATGAGTTAACTATTTTACTTAAATCTAGACATCTTCAATCTATAAAATTTCGTTAACTGAAATACATTTGTGGTTTAATAACTCGCGTTAAACTTAAGAAATAATAAAGCAATTACAACAAATTATCTTCGATAAAGATCTATTTCATTTTGGTCTCGTGTATTTGGAGGCTATCAGATTAGATTCTCGGTCTTATGAATCAAAGTCTAAAACTATCATTATCGTATTTATATGCGAAGTTAACTTCATAATTTTCTTAGTGAGCTATCGGGGGTCTTTGAAATAAAGTAATTTGATCTAATACCTACTGACCTTTATTTAATATGTGAATAAATAAAATATTAGTTTTACAAATATGATAAAAATTACCAAATCTTCCATTCTATATCTTCTTTTAATATTTGCTCCAATTTCTTTTCTTCTAGATCAGATTGGTTCGGATGCTATTCCAATTTTCATTGTATCCATAATTTCCCTGATTCCTTTAGCCAAATTCATAGGAGATTCTACAGAGCATCTGGCTTCACATTATGGATCTACAGTTGGCTCGCTTCTGAATGTGACTTTTGGAAATGCTGCAGAGATCATTATAGGTGTTATAGCTATAAATGCCGGCTTGATAGATCTTGTAAAAGCTTCTATCATCGGTGCTATTCTGGGGAACATAATGCTTATTTTTGGTTTGAGCATGATAGTCGGAGGCATACGTCATAAAGAACAAGTTTTCAATCGCGAAAATGCAGGATTACAGTCATCAATGATATTTCTCTCCATTATTGGATTAGCTATACCAACATTGTTAGCTATAACAGCATTTCAGCCAGGTTCGATCAACGGAGAAACACAGATTCAGCTTTTAAGTGACTCTTTGGCTATTATTTTACTGGTTGTTTATATTGCAGGGATAATTTTTACATTTATTACCCACAAATACCTATTTACTTCTACTGTACATACAAAAGAAAATAATGATTCATCATCTTCTAATAATCTAAAACATTGGAGCAAGAAAAAATCATTTTTGATACTTGGACTTAGTATGTTAGGTGTTGTCGTAGTAAGTGAAATTCTTGTTGGTTCTGTGGAAGAAACAGGCAAGAGTTTAGGCTTTGGTGAGTTATTTGTAGGTGCCATAATAGTGGGTATTGTAGGAAATGCGGCTGAGCATAGTAGCGCAATACTTTTGGCAAGAAAGGGAAAGATTGATTTATCCATAGGTATAGCCGCAGGCTCTGGTACCCAAATTGCCCTATTTGTGGTTCCCATATTAGTATTTGCAGGGATTGCATTAGGTCAACCTTTTACTTTAGAGTTTACAATATATGAATTGGTAACCCTTTTCTTAGCCGCTATCATACTTAATTTAATAGCCCGTGATGGAAAAAGCAACTGGTTTGAAGGGGTAATGCTTACTGCTGTTTACGTAATCATTGCCTTGGGATTTTATTTCCTTGGATGACTTTTTCAAATTACCTAATACATTACCTTTGTTGTTAGAAATACCTACCTGACCTGCAGATTTCATTAGCTCGAGTGTATAAAATTATCTTTATTATA
>JAKDMR010000108.1 GCA_030452275.1 Candidatus Nitrosocosmicus sp.
GAATTCAATCCAACCCCAAACAGGAGTAATAGGAGATAATACTCAGTCATTTACTACAGATCAGCAGCAACAGCAACCAGTTCTACAGCAACAGCCTTCGGAATCATCGACGAGCGAAGCATTCCAATCAAATAATGCCAACACACCTGATGTAGGGAATTCAATCCAACCCCAAACAGGAGTAATAGGAGATAATACTCAGTCATTTACTGAGGATCAACAGCAACAGCAGCAACAACCAGTTCAACAACAATCAACACAACAAGTCATCCAAGACCAATTCCAAATCCCACAACATGATACCATTGATAGTTTTATAGCTAATGGAAAAGTTAATTCTTTCATTGTAACGGCACCAAGTCCCTGGAATGCGACCGGAGATTGGAGTATGGTAGTGGAGAATGGTGAAATGACGAATTTTGTCACCAACATGGCATGGTTTAATGGGACTACTGGTCATACACATGATTTTTTGAATTTTGAGTCACGTGGAGATATAGAACTACCGCCTGATAACATGGTAACAATAGATGGAGAAATGGATGTAGCATCTAATGGAGTCATCTCTTGGGATGGCGTTGAATCAACAATCAATATTGGAGGTGGAGGTAAAACTATAACTATATCGGTAGATCATGAAGATACCGATCACCATTTTGCTGGGCAACCAATTGTTGGAACAGTTACTTCACTGACTCCTTGCTCAGACACCCCAGGAGCTAGTATGGAAATATTACCCACATGTAATTAGAACACACAAGAATGACTGCATAAAAATAGAGAGCCAGAGAGAGTATGTAAAGATCCATCAAAAAACATTTCTTTTTTTTGAATCGGAATCTTTAAAAATAAATATCAAATTTGATTTGTCCGGAATAACAAGAACCAAACTGAATTGAGGAGATAAACAGAAACGTGTGAAGTTAAATGGGTTAAGAATTTTTACAAGAAATGCAATTAAAAGTTATGGATGACGTAATTCATGAACTGAGAACACTTCTTCAATAAATATTATACCACTCTAGAGTAACTAACAAGAAAATTTCTATTCAGTTGACGGATATAATAATTTGGTTGGTTGGTTGATTGATAATGCCAATAATTTGACAATAGATGGGGCATAATCAGCAACATGAAAAAATCCAACTATTCTGGATTATACACCCAAGGATCGTAAAAAAGTCACTCTTGTTCCAATTTGTCTAGGTTCTTATGATTGATAATCAATGAGTTCACCGATTAGGACAGAAGTATATGTCCTTTAAAAATATCGATATAAAGTGTCCCTCTAGCCATCCTGGCAACAATATCCGCAGTCACAAAGTTGTTCCCCGTAATTTTCACATGTATCATTTAATTCCATATGAATATATTGTAAGCAACCTCTATATATATTACTTACTGATTTCGTCATTTAATAGTTAAAACGCGGTTAATACGTATTAATATATCGAAAATCATATTTTTTGTTAAAAAAATGACGTTTTTGTTCACCATTGTGAAATCACTATGATCAAAAAATCCCCATTTTTGTTTGGAAGATCATTAAAAAATCCCCAATTATTTATATTTTATTGATTAAAATGCTTTAAACGATTAATAAAGGTCATAATAATCATTGTTTTTTTATATTACTTGATCCATTCAATAGTTGTGTATTAGAATGGAAGTAGCAAACCACGACTGGACAAATCAAATCAATTCTATGTCGGTATGTACTTTCCCTGATTGCAGGAACGCGTCAAGGTGTTTATGCACAAAATGTCTAACCCTTTATTGCAACTTGCATTTACAAATTCATCTAGCTAATTGCAATAACATGGGAGAACCCTCTGGAGATGGCAAGAATATCAAACACCATCAAATTGTAAAAGAAATATCATCTGATCCAAGGAGCATATGTCTAATATGACAATCAAAGTAAAGATTTTTAGATTCGAATTAAATTATTAATTTCTTTTGTTTTTTTTGTTGGCAAGAATTTCATAATAGCTTGTTGTCAGGAATCAATGGATTATTTTTAGACTGGTACCCAATGTGCCATCATTGACGGCATTCATACTAGCAATCCCACACATGCCTCATTTTGATCAAAATATGGTATAGCAGATATTAAAAATATGCTAGAACAGTTAATTACAAGATGATTAGAGATAGGCAGAAATTTGAATGTAGAATTACTACCTATTTTTTACTGCTTCTATCTGTCCATTATTAGCTTTTACAACTACTTTTTTGAAATCAGGATCTCCCCCATCAGGAGATACAAAGATTGATGCAAATGGTCCCATATTTCCTAAAGGTTGAATTTGATCATCATCAAATTGGACAGTAACGTTATTGATAGAATTGAAATTATTGTTACTTAATTTTACGCTTATTGTCTCGACAGGACCACCCCTTTGGATTATTTCGATGTTCAATCCTGCTGTTGAAAAATATACGAATAAGACAACTGCTGCAACCACTGCAAAACCAACAAAGATTATTCTGCGTATTAATTTATAGAAATTTCGCTTTTTGCCTGATCTACTATTATCAGGCGATCTACCACTTTCAGGAGATCTTCCATCATCCCAACGCCCCATATCTTATTGATAGATATTATTCAAGCAAATAAGTGTTCTATACTAAATTGATCTAGATTCCAACAAACAATTTTTTTTATTTGGTAATAGAGTTTTTTTTTATTTGGTAATAGAGTTTTTACCTTTCCCAAGTTGAACAATCCAACCGCTTATGAATCAAGTGGATTGAAGCAAAGCGGTAAAAACTTATTTTTAATTAGCCAAATAGTTGGCCCATTTGCAATACCTATGGGTAAAGTATTCGTATTTTGACTTTATTCGTTTAGAGAATCTCTTGCTCCAAACTCATTCTTAAATCCATACAGACTGGCCAGTCTTTTCACATCATTGTTGGTTATTTTACAAGACTGGTGGGCAAGCTTTAGACAATAAGGATATCCTTTGATACTGTGATAGCACAAGCCATCAATCAGATTTTGAATTTCATTTTGTGTAATATTGGTCCTATTTATGATTTCAATCTTTATAAGGGGAACATAGGCAGTCAGCCTTGCATACATCTCTACTACATCTAAAGTATCAGAGATAAAGTCGTTTTTGTTTGCAAGACTAAATCCTGTTTTGTGGCCCAATTTATTATAATAATAAATATCAGCTGCTCGCGATCCGTATTCCTTGAACTGATTTTTTGATGTAGAGTTTTTTGAAATAAACAAAACATCACCTTCTTGATCGCTATCAAAGAGACCCTGAACGTTTTCTCTATAAGATACATTCTTGTTATGAACTAAATTAGATATTATGGATCCATCGACACAAACATAATCTGGTTTTTGATCCAATATAGATCGAGTTAGATCGATTTCCATTTTCATAGCTTTAGCACTCAGAGAGTCACCGGTAATGTTTGAAATCCCATAATCCCATTTTGATCCCAACACTTGATTATGCGAGCTAACTGCAGCGCTATCAATAACGAACAGATCGATTCCCTGAAAGGATTTCTTATTCCAGCTGCTATCAACACCTACACTAAAGGACGGTTTTTTTGTAGGTTCGTATTCCACCCAGTTAGCAGATGCAATCTTTAAAAGATCGTCAAATTCATCACCGTGCATGGATGAAAGCTTTTTTTCCTTATTTTTGATCGCATCCAGATAAAGATCGGTCAACAATATTATACTCAATTCAAACACTAAATTTATTTATTATTCGTTTCGAAAGAGACCTAAAAACAAAAGGTTGAGAAAATATAGCTTTTTAGTTCATGGCAAGTTATAATTTAGTTACGAAGAAGGATTCAAGGGAATCCGGATTTTCAACTAACAAAAGGTCATCTTTCGAAATGTCAATATCTAAGAGTTTCTTACGTATCAATCTTCTTAATATTTTTCCTGATCGATTCTTGGGTAGTTCATTAACAAAATAAATGGCTTTAGGAAGTAGAAATTTACCAATCCTGTTTGTTAGTAGTTTTTCAAGATCCGTCTTTATTAAAGAGTATGTCTGGTATGTCATATCAGCATTATTCATAACACAGAAAATACATACAGATTCACCGCTTATCGCGTCTGGAATGCCAACAGCAGCTGACTCAATGATTCCCGAGTAGCTCGTTAACACTTCTTCAATTTCACTAGGATCAATCCTATGTCCAGAAATTTTCATGATATCATCTATTCTGCCAGATATATACCACATGTTTTGTGAATCAGTCCGAACCTTATCGCCATGATTCCAAATATTAGGAAATTTTGACCAATATGTGTGCATGTATCTTTCCTCATCATTTAGTATGCCTTTAGTCATCCCAGGCCACGGATTCCTAATAACAAGATATCCGTCATCAACAGATTTACCCTGGTCATTTAAGATATCAACATCCAATCCTGGTACGGGTACACCTACAGATGTAGGTACATTGTCCAAGAATGGAAGCATACTTAGAATGGCTCCTCCTATCTCAGTGCCACCTGACAAATTTATAATAGGACAGCGATTGTTTCCTACTTTTGAAAAATACCAATCCCACGCTTCCTTGTTCAATCGCTCACCTGTGGAAACCAGTAGCCTTAGAGAAGAAAAGTGAAACTTTGAAAAATCAATCTTATTTCTCATAAATTGTCTTATTGCTGTTGGGGCAGCTCCGAATATTGTAACTTGCAGATCATCAACTTGCCTTGCCCAATAATCTATAGATGGAAAGTCCAACGTATCTTCAAAAATGACAGCAGTTGATCCTACTATCGGGGATCCATAAACTATCCATGTTTGACCAGTAATCCAACCTATATCAGCATACCAAAAAATAGTATCAGTAGATTTGAGATCTATTAAGTATGCTGATTGATGAGCAGAAAAAATTGAAAATCCACCATGTGTCTGAATTGTACCTTTCGGCTTCCCAGTCGTTCCTGAAGTGTATAAAATGAACAAAGGATCACTAGATTCCATTAGCTCTGCTTCGAATTTTCTGTTTGAATCATAAGTGCTTAATGCATCATCATAAATTCGCTTAAACGAAAGCACTCTATCATTAGGACAATGATCAGAATCAGATTCCTCAGTTTCAGATACAATTATTTTTTTTACAAAAGTATTGGATAACGCATCTTCCCAGTGTGTTCTTAAATTAATTACTCTGCCCCTCCTTTGAAAAGAATCACTAGTAATTAAATATGAAGAATTTGAATCAACGAGTCTCTGTTCAAGTGCTGTCTTACCAAAACCAGAAAAGATTGGCACATGAACCGCGCCTAATTTTGATATCGCATAAATTGCTACAAATGACTCCATTCTCATAGGAAGATAAACTCCCACTACGTCGCCCTTTTTAACCCCAATATCTCTTAAGGCATTTGCAAATACATTTACCCTTAGTTCGAGCTCCTTAAAACTGAGCTCCTTCTTAATCCCATCCTGGTTTACAAAGATAAATGCAGTCTTATTAGGATGTTTATTGATATTACTTTGAATAACATTATCGATAATGTTACATTTTCCTCCAACAAACCATTCGCACCAAGGTATTCCCTTTTGTGCTTCAACTACTTTATAGAATGGCTCCCTCCATTTAATTCCAAGATCCTCATTTACAGCCTTCCAATACCAATCAACATTTTCTATAGATTTCAGCAACAAATCCTCCAACGTATCAATTTTATTTTTCTCCATAAATCGAATTAAATTATTATCCTTTGCCAATTCCGATTTAGATGAATTAATTGAGAAGTAAGGTACCTTTAGTTTTTTGACCATCTATGTTTTACTCGTTTAGAATACTTTTCAGATGTATTAGTTTATTTTTATCGTGATTTTAACTACCTTTGATGTAAGTAGTAAAATTAACCGAGGGGATATTGAAAGTTGAACTCATGTTCCCTCACTAGTACCTCGCTACCCCTATTCAACGTATAAAAATATGTTCCATTTACGTCGTATGCTTGTGATGTAGAAGAATTCGAATTATCTACCATTGCGCTCGCTATGTTTCCTTGAGCATCAAAAAGTGAAGTTGCTTCTTCGGTCAATGGTTCTCGATCACGAAGAACGATGCTTTGATTTCCTATTATTGTATACACTGATTCGAGAGAATCTACAAATCCCTCTGGTCTAGACCCTACATCTCCAGAACCTACCCTTACATTATCAAGGTAAACATTATAAGTAACAGTTTCGAGTATAGCTGATCCCCTATTTGGATTATATACATTGAATACAGTTTCCAATCTAGATTCGTTGTTTACTGATATTACTTTCACCGAATTGACAGATAAAGATAAATTTTGGCTGTTGAGTTGTTGAGGGGTTAGTTCTGTCGTTTCTGGTGGACTAGATGATGATGGTTGATTTGACTGGGTTGATACGTTATTCGTACCATTGACTACTAATTCGGGATTATTGTTTGATTCTGAATTTTGAGATAAAAACCCTATATTAAACAAGTAAAAAACTACACCAACAATTATTATACCTATCCCGACTGCATATATAACCCTCGTATTCATAAATATGAGGATTTACTATTTGAGCCTATAAAATGGTTTAGAAAAAATTTTAAGAATGAAACCCTGTAGTGTTATAAATTATACCTAATGAGATCGATAACACATGAAAAAGGGAAATGGGATGCGAAAAATTATCACAAAGTTTCTTCCATACAAGAAACCTGGGCAATAGAACTTTTGTCTAAAAGAAAGTGGAAGGGAAATGAGGTATTAGTAGATGCAGGCTGTGGAAGTGGCAGGGTTACCAAAATCATAGCGAACATTTTGAAAGAGGGTAAAATCTACGCTATCGATCTGGATAAAAACATGATCGAAAACGCAAAGATAAATCTAAAGGATCAAAAAAATGTAATTTTTATCAATTCATGCTTTGTCGCCTAACTCAAACTATTTAGCTGGGATATAACCAATTTATCACTC
>JAKDMR010000662.1 GCA_030452275.1 Candidatus Nitrosocosmicus sp.
TTGGATAATAAATAAATGATATAAATCATACAGTAAAATCGCATGAATAAAATCTACTTATTTGCAATCGCAAGTATTCTTGCAACAGCTTCTTTAATGGCGGGCACTTTTACATCAGCAGCAATAGCCCAAGATCCAATTCCACCAGACAGTGAAATGGGTTCTACGACAGATCCTATGTCTTCAAACATGACCGCAACAGATGGAAATGTTACGGGTACAGATAACTCAACAGCAGCACCGATGTAGGCTAAATTACTAACATAGAAGCCACAAACTTTTTTTTAATTCTATATTTTTTCCGTTTTCGATTTCCAGATAACTTATCTAACAGAATTATTTGATATATAAAAGAAAACACATTCTTCATGAGTAATAAGGCTTTAGCATAGGTCTATATTGTAGTAGTAGAGTTGGAGACTTGGCAGATACTTTGTTATGTAAAGACCTTCTCATGCTTTTGTTCCCACTAAAACAACTATAATGCGGAGTACAAATATTCACAATAGCCATCATAGATGATAAACTTATGACATGATTGAAGGGCCCTGTTAACTTAAGGTAATTTTTTAAATGCTTCCAAATATTTCATATCGATTAAGATGAATCATTTCAGAACAAAAGGTCATAAATCGTGCTCAAAATGCAAGGAATCTTGTCGATATTGTCCCGTTTAGTCCAGTGACAACCCGAATTTCCTCTTTTTCAAATGCTTAAGCTAACAGGGCCGATTAAACCAATGCATCACTTATTCAGATTTAGAATGTGTCATTACAATCTTGCAATCCTTCGTTTCTACTGTCATTATTCCGCCATTGCAGTCATTGGAGTAGGAAGAATTGTAGTAAGGGATAGATGATGTAGTAACACTGTACATTCCCATTGATAATTTTACAACGGTTCCAGAAGTATTCCCTTTAAAGGTATCAGGCACCGGGTCGTTGGCATGAATATTCACTGTGAAATCAGAAGAGAAATTCCTTCCATTTTCTCCATTAAATGTGGTTACTTTCATTATTAGTACTCCTTTTTTCTCCTCTGTCCCCAAAGCTAATGATGAGTTATCAGAACTTCTCTTACTTTCCAGATTGATTTGATTGGTCTGGCTGAAATTGGCCACAGCAGAGGTGTCATATGTTAATTTTGAGTCTGATTCTATGCCAAAACAGGTCAAAGTTAAGAGCGAAGCCACTAATACGGGTAAAAACGGCAGTAAAAACAGTTTAGAAGTGAATTTCATAAATGATGTTTGTATTGCTATATTAAAAAGAGTACATGTTTTCCCAATCCCTATCTGATAATTGATTATTTAATTAGGCCGATATTTCTTAGAGTGACTATGATTGGTACTTAACCATTGGTAATCATTTTGAGAGATTTTTTGGGGCGGATGTGAATCCACTATTGATCCTTTCTTCTGTGATTTGAATATTTATGATAATCCATTTGAGATATCCCATGATATATCCATAGGTAATTTATCATGAATCTGCAGACCAAATGATTTTCAATTTAGAACGTCAACACAAGTAAATGGAATTATTAAGTTCCAAAAAAGGGTTCACAAACAAATATATTATTCTATATAATTATTCTAAAATTAATCAGTAGGATTATTTTTGTTAACCATGTTAACAAATTATTTTAATAAATGTATTTGTTAAATAACTGAGGCTGGGTCATAATTCCAAACGAATAAAGCTAGTCTCATAGAGTATC
>JAKDMR010000663.1 GCA_030452275.1 Candidatus Nitrosocosmicus sp.
ATGAATTATCTAACATGGCATCAATTAATATTATATCCGATTGTATTTGCTTACTTTCGTCTTTTTTAAGTTGGTAATCTCTCTGTGATAACACATTTAGTAAAATGCCAAGTGATTTACCCGTGACCCGTATAGGATTAATAATAATAGTATCAATTAATTCGTTTTGAATCTCACTAATTACCTGGTTTAAAGTCTTATGTTCTTCATAGCCGGACGAACCAAGGGTCGAGAAGGATGCAGTAAATCTTTCTTCATCACTACCAACTTTCTGTATACTCTCAATACAAAATGTTAAATTTTCCGTCTTCATTCATTTTGAAACAATTCTCGATAGTAATAAATGTGATTAACATCAACAAATGTGTTTATTCCTATAAGCCGTATATTTCTAAACGAATATTTGAATTCTAGTCCTTATTATGATAACGTCTATCGGTAAGATCGAAACCCTTTGGTTAATTTATTATTCTCCGGGTCATTGCAGTTTGGGCGCAAGGGGTATAGTAATAGATATATTACGAGTCCAATTTGGGCAAAAAAACATTAAAAGATTGATCATGGAGTTGGTGGTATATGTTCTCAGAATTCCAAGAAGCGTATGCGCGTTTGACCCCATAATACTTGTAGGACAGTTACTCGTCAAATCAAGCCATCCACTTTGTTGGTAGTCAATAAACATAATCTAACCACCTTCATTCAGTGTCAAAGTTTTTTCTCTAAATACGGTCTGATGTACGTTATCATCTTCCAGGGTCATAAATTAATTTGATCCGCTCTCAAAATTTGACAGGATCAGATGGTTCTTTCTATCACGTTAGAGGGGGTCTTACGTCTTGAGAAATAAGAAGTTGGAAGTAATAAAGACTATAATCATGATGTCATCATCTTAAGGATTCCAGATTGGTTATGGTATGAGTTTTTATTAGATATGCAAGCGTTTTTTCAGTTTTAGGTTAGTGTAAATAAGGATTATTCAAACGGCAAGAACAAAATCAATAAATGGTAAAAATGATAAAAAAGGACTAATCTTGTCCTAATACGTTGAATCCACTATTTACTTGGTTCTGGAAACTGACATTGTTACAAGAAACTATTGCATCTTCTCCGGAAACACATTGTGCATTTTGTTCATTATTTTGATCTTGTCCTATACCTTGGTTAGAGTTGTTACCGTCACCATCGTCACCATCTCCACCTCTTTGTGCTGCTGCATTGTTACCTGAATTATCTTGGTTTTGGAAGTTAAAGTTGTTACAAGAGTCACTAGTATCACCACCCGAAACACATTGAGAATTTTGACGTGAAGATTGAGATTGGCCAATACCTTGGTTAGAGTTGTTACCATTTCCATCGTCACCATCATCATTATCATCGTCACCATCTCCACCTCTTTGTGCTGCTGCATTGTTACCTGAATTATCTTGCTTTTGGAAGTTAAAGTTGTTGCCAGAATCCTCGATGTCGTCGCCTGATACTACTTGGCTATTTTGTAAAGAACGCTGAACTTGAGATATTATTTGTGATGCACTATTTCCGTCACTTTCATCATTATCATCGTCGTCATGATGATTTCCACCTGCAAATGCTATATTCGTATTAGAATTTGTTCCCAAAGGAGACAAAGTCATAATAATGGCTAAAGCCGAGAATACAGCTAAAATAGTTGTTTGTTTTTTATCGATACTATTCATATTGGCAATTATTACATAATAATG
>JAKDMR010000664.1 GCA_030452275.1 Candidatus Nitrosocosmicus sp.
AATATTTCGCAGCATATCAATCTTTATTAAGAAAGCCAATAGCATAATTACAGATTATTTTGAGTGAAGCCTATGTGTTATTGAATGTTAATTATAAGAAGCAATCAAACGTAATAGATCAAATAAAGCAGTTATCTACAGTAAAGGCAGTCAAATCCGTATACGGAATTTATGACCTGGTAATCATATTTGAGTCAGATAATTTGCAACAAGTGAAAAGTGAAATAGACGAAAAGTTACCTCTTATTGATGGAATCGAGAACATGACCACTTTGATATCTGTCTCATAAAGGAAAACGAGGCTTGATTTGTTAAAGGTAGAATATGGAGAAATGATTGAAATTGTCAATTGAAGAATATGAAGTTATCATAGTAGGAGCAGGTCCTTCTGGACTGTCGGCGGGCATATTTGTAGCAAGACAAAGGACCAAATGTCTTTTAATTTCAAAGGACTTGGGTGGACAGATGAACCTGATTCCCAAGCTTGAGAATTATCCGGGAACTATAATGTCAAGTGGACCGCTCCTTGCTAAAACATTGGAAAACCAATATTTGACATTTAATGGTGAAATGACTTTTGATACTGTGGAAAAAGTAGATCTAGTTGAAGGCAATACAAACCTAAAGGTAAAAACAGGACGATCCGAATATCTCACAAAATCACTAATTCTTGCCCCTGGAAAGGTTCCAAATAATTTGGGGGTAGAAAATGAAATTCAATTTCAAAACAAAGGTGTTCACTACTGTACAAAATGTGATGCTCCGTTTTATCAAGGGAGAACTACTGCGACTGTTGGGGTGGGGGGCTACCTTTTAGAATCTGGAATATTGTTGTCTAGAATGGCATCAAAAGTATACCTAATTTACCGTGGTGGTCAGCTTGGGGGAGACCGGGATATGATTGAATCTATCAAAAAGAAAAATAACGTTGAACTCATTCCAAATAGTTCTGTGACATTAGTTTCAGGAAACAATTCTTTGCAGCAAATCCAAATTAAGGATAATGCTGGAGTAGAGAAAATGCTAAACGTTGATGGTTTATTTGTCGAAATGGGATCAAAGATAAATCTAGATTTTGTAAAACATCTCATTAAACTAAACACAAAAGGTGAGATCGAAGTTACTGATGGAGGGAAGACCACTCATCCAGCCATTTTTGCCTCGGGAGATGCAACAAACATTCCATATAAGCAGATCGTAGCGGCGTGTGGTGACGGTGCATCTGCAGGAATTTCTGCATTTAATTATATTGAAAAACTAAAAGGAAAGCCTGGTATCCGCTCTGATTGGAAGAAAACAATTGGGGATACAGTGTTCCATTACTAAGGAACCATGACTACTCTATGCTATTGTTAGCTTTTATTTAATCAATAAATAATCTGAATTCCCTAATTCTTATTTAAGAATTTATCCATTTCTCTTTACTACCTAATCAACATGAATCAAAAGCATCATCATGGGTTGATCGGAGTTCGACTATCTTTATCCGCTAGATATTTGGCTAAATTCATTGAATAAAATTTTTTCAGTGAAACCACATCCCTTTCATATTCATCAAAAACAATGAATAGAGTAAATTTCAGAAACTCTTCAATGTTGTCTGAATTTATCGAATGTGATTCATATAATGCCTTGACTATATTTTTCAATTTGACTAGTTTTTCGTCCTCAATGTTAATTCTAATATTTGGATTTTGAGTCATATAGGTTATATACT
>JAKDMR010000109.1 GCA_030452275.1 Candidatus Nitrosocosmicus sp.
CTAACCGCTAGATAATATTTTGCATTTATATTAAGAATATTTAGACAACGCATGAACTGGAGAAATTTTAGAACCTTTATAGGCTGGGTACAGACCCGAAAAAACACTCAAAACAATAACGATTATACCAATTTTTGATATTTCTACGATATTAAAAACCGGATAAATATTTAAAGGTAGATTAAGAAAATAAAGGAAACCACTTAGAAGGACATGCGAACCCAAAAACCCAAATACAATTCCTACTATTGCCCCGATTATCCCCAAAAAGACAGATTCCGTTAAAAACATTCCAAGTATGACCCGATTTGTCCCACCTAATGCTTTGATTATACCGATTTCCCTAGTTCTTTCAACTACTGAGGTATAGATAGTGATAATTATCCCGATGGACCCTACTATCAAAGAAAATATTGCAATACTTGAAATAAATGTGCTGATTCCAATTATGAATTTGGTCAAACTTTTGATAATTTCAAGTGAATTGAGTATTGTAACCTGATTATTAAAGTACTTTTGGACTTCTTTTACAATGCTGTCTACTTTGTCTACATTATCATATGTTAAAAATAACAAATCATAATCGTTTGATTTTTCCAGAATTTCTTTGCCTTTATTTATGTCGATGAAGATAGAGTTGTCTACGATCGGATTTCCAGTAGAATTGATGATTCTTAGAACTGCAAAAGTGTTATTCACAGACAGATTTGATTTGCCGTTAGTAAGTTCCTTTAAGTTATTTATTGTTACCTTTTTACCATCTATGAATTGATCTTTGTTTTCGTAATCTACTGTATTGTCGAAGATTAGATCTGAAGAATTCATGAAAATTTTCTCGCCTATTTTCTGAGGGATGATGACGTAGTTCTGAGATGTTAAATTTAGACCATCAAATCCTTTGTCTAAATCGGGGATTATGTTAGTCAAGTTATTAAAATCTGCAGCCAATACATTTGTTATTTGGGAATAATTTTGATAATTAAGCGTTGCTACACCTTGATAGGCTGGATTTATTAGTACAACGCCGGATATGTCATTCAAGTATTGCATGGCTTTGTTATCAAAGGGGATATTTTTTCCAACTAAGGTCATATTTTGGTCGAAAAGTACTTGTAGTTTGTTCCGTATCCCATCTATGCTTGATTCTTGTATTTTATCTGTATTCGATATAACTATTTGGTTAGGAAGAATTTTCTTAAAATTTTGTTCTACAAAGTATAATAGACCTTGAGATAGGCTATTAAGAGAAACTAATAGTCCGCAACCCATTATGATCATTAGGATTGTTAGAGCATTCCTTGTTTTTCTCTCCTTAATGGAGCTATATGTTAAGGAAAGAATCTCTTTAAAATCCATATCGTCTAGTTATGAGGACTTGGACTCTTGGTTATATAATGTTTTTAAACATGTATTGAATACCATCTGTTAATTTGGGTCATACTAACCAAATTCTTTGCATAAAGAATATTTCGATCGAGACCTTGGGCAATATGAAAAATTACTTGTTATCGGACGGATTCAACGTCAAAGAAATCCTGGCCACAACAAAGACAATAAAGTCCCAAAAGTTACCCGACTACGACGCAGTTTTTATTCTTGGCGGACCAATGTCTGTTAATGATAACATTGATTGCCTGCTTGAAGAAAAAAAATTAATCCATTCTTCTTTCAATCTTGGGATCCCGATTTTTGGAATTTGCCTCGGCTCGCAACTGATTGCTTCAAGCTGCGGAGGAAAAGTCTACAAAGGGTCAAAAAAAGAGATCGGATGGGGCGAAGTACGAATAACTAGTAAAGGCCAATCGAGCATATTTGATAAAATACCCACGAATAAGATACGGGTATTCCACTGGCATGGTGATACGTTTACCTTGCCAAGTGAAGCCGAAATTTTGTCCGAATCAGACTTTTATATACAAGCATTTAGATTCAAAAATGCTATTGGAATTCAGTTTCATTTGGAGGTAACAAAGGATATGATTCAAAATTGGATTCGCAAGTATCATAAAGAGTTGAAAAATGAAAACATCACTAGAGAAGGATTTGTTAATGATATCGATAGGAATGTGTCGGAGTTAGAAAGTACCTCAAAGATCGTGTATGAAAATTTTAGGTCTATGATTCATTAATCACATCTATGAAGAGTTATAGGTCCGATAGGCTATACTGGAATTTTGTGCCTACGAGATGATATTAAGAATTTTCTGTCGAAAAGACAATCTTTTTCTCTGCTTTGTATCCTAATTCAATTTTCTCTTCATTGTTTAACGTTTTTAGCCAAAGTAGGCTATAGTGACCAGCGAATTCTATGTACTAAGGTAAACGAAAGAATCATCATATAACGATTTTCATAATTAGGATACAAAGCATCTTTTTCCAATAAGAGCGAAACATTATTGAAGATAAACAGCTATCGAATCAATTTCGATAGCTGTTTGATTTGATTCCATATCTATTTTGCTTCATATATGATATTAAACGGAGTTTGAGTAGCACGTCTGAACTTTGTAAATCCCGCCTCGAGGGCCAAATTTCTGATCCTATTTTCACCTGCCTGAGCTCCAAGGGCAATTCCTTTATCTGCAAGAGAATTGGGGACACAAATTATAGATGAGGCTGCATAATAAATTCTCCCTACCATGTTCAGGTTATCTTCTATTTTATCATTGGCCATGGGCTCTACTATCATACACGCGCCATCCATTTTTAAAGATTGTTTAGCGAATTTCAACGCACCTAAGGGGTCTCCCATGTCATGTAGACAATCAAAAAAAGTCACCAAGTCGTAGTCGTTACCGATGGATACGTTAGCAGAAACTTGGGAAAATTTTGTATTTTTGTCTACCTTTTCGTTTTTGGCATTCGCAGTTGCAGCCTCGATTGAGGGCAGGTGGTTGTCAAATCCAAAGAATTGAGAATTGGGATATTCTCGTGCCATAATGGTCGTTGAAATGCCATACCCACATCCTATGTCTGCAACTTTACCCCCCTTTTTTAGTATTTGTTCGATTCCCTCAAGAGAGGGGATCCAAGATTGAACTAGGTTACTTGAATAATTGGGCTTAAAAAATTTTGCAGTCCCTTCGTAAAGATCGTGGTGGTGATCACCCCATCTCAGTCCTTCTCCAGTTTGAAAAATTTTTACAAATTTGTCTTCATCCTTAAATATGGATCTCAAAATTTGGTAACCACCAAGAAGGTAGGCTGGACTATTTTCATCTGCCAGGACCAATGCGTTCTCTGCTGACAAACTAAATTTTTTATTTTCAGGATCATAATTCAGATATCCTGCTGCTGCCTGACTTGCAAGCCATTCTCTGATATAACGTTCTGCCGTATTCGTATTATGAGCTAACTCCTCTGATGTCATGGGTCCAAATTGACTCAATGCCTTATAAAGACCAAGTCTTTCCCCTAGGATTATCATCATGGACCCTAAACTGCTGCCTAAATCGCCAATTGCCTTTATTACAAATTCTTCGAGTTTTTTGCTATCCACCGTATTTGAGCTGTCTGAATTCATAAGAATATTAGGTGACTTTAAGATATTAATTTTTACAGGAAACTAAGAATACATTCTCTATTCCAAAATAGACTTTCTTATTATGTCTATCAGTAGTATTTAAATTGCAATAATTTCGTCGCTATTTCGAGTAAACATCAGGTAGACCGAGGAAAACTAAGTTGTATGGTCAACAAATATTATTTCTGTCTCGTAAGATAGATTATTATCGGATTGTTATCAGAAGATCCTTTAATTAGGTGATTTCATACAGTCTGCTACCATGACTAAAAACAGGTCGGGCGACGGGGAGACGCCGAATATGATAGAAAATTCTAGCTGACCACATAGTAGTGAACTGTCGATGGGAAGGTTACAAACGTAAAAATGATGCTTTTTTAGCTGTACTTGCAACAAAACCTAAGGGGCCTTCGGAGGGATTTGAACCCTCCTCAAGCGGTTTCCGTATTCCTTAAGGAACAAGGTGAAATCCACAGCCGCCTATACTAACCAGGCTATACTACGAAGGCCACTAATTGAATCAAAAATTTATATTGATTATTAATATATAATTGTTTTAGCTCTAACAAATGACAAAATTTTATTATCAACTTTTGCTGCTGTACAAGACTTATATTTCTACATTCATCCATTAAAAGGATGAGCTGTTCTGGTGAAATATATTCTCACAGCAACACTAATACTGATCTAATCCAAATTACTCCTGCTGCTAAGCAAAAATTAAAAAGGGCCAAATATGGGGTATTTAATCATTCCGCCGTAGAATTATGCCATTGGACAAAAAAATCCTTTTCTGATGGTGGGTCCTGTTATAAACACAAATTTTATGGAATATCTACTCATAGATGCATGGAAATGACTCCCACGGCTCTAAATTGTGAGAATCGATGTATTTATTGTTGGAGACCGACAGAATTTTACGACACAATGGAAATGCCAGCACACTTGGTTGATGATCCAGAAATAATTGTTCAAAACCTTTTAGAGGAACGACGAAAATTAATCGTAGGATATTACGGAAAGACAGGAGCTAACGTCTCTAAATTGGATGAATCTCTTTTTCCAGAACACTACGCAGTTTCTCTTTCAGGGGAACCGACCATGTATCCTAAGTTGCCTGAGCTAATAAAATATCTGTCTGGGCTGAAGGCCACAAAGTCCATATTTTTGGTAACTAACGGCCAAGAACCTGAAATGTTGTATAGGCTGGCTAACGAAAATACATTACCAACTCAAATCTATTTGTCCACTAACGCGTCAAACAAGAATATGTTTCATAAAATAAATGGACCCCGACATAGGAATGCATGGGAGAGATGGCTTCAAAGTCTTAGTTTTATATCCCAAGTTGATACCCGTACGGTCTTACGCTTTACTTTGATTCGAAATTTCAACGATGATCCTACATTTCTTAAGGATTTTGCTAAATTAGTTGAGATAGGAAATCCACATTTTATTGAATTGAAATCTTATATGCATATTGGAATGTCTACTAACAGATTGGAGGAATCAAATATGTTGGAGATGGATGAGGTAAGATCGTTTGCCGACGGATTAAAAACCCATCTGAAAGACTATTCTATAATGGATGAAAGTATAGTATCTCGAATTGTTGTGTTGCAGAACAACGCTCGATTTACTTCAAGATGGATAGAATCTTATCCTTAGTAAAAGGGCTTTTGATCATTTTCGCCTTTGGTTTAAATACCATTCCAGAAATTTATCTAAAGCAACTCTCCTATGCGATATTTTATTCTTCGTTATCAAATCCATTTGACCAAATGATAATTGCGAATTTTTCGGTACGAAAATCGGATCGAATCCCCATCCCCCTTTTGTAAGGTCGAAGGGGATATTACCTTTTATTTCTCCAGTAAATGATTTGATTTTATGACCATCATAGAATGCGATTATTGACTTGAAACTCGCCTTTCTATTTACTTTGTTACCAAGCAGATCTAGAATACCTATATTTCCAATTGTTTTGTTTATATATGAAGAATAAACACCTGGAAAATCATTTAGGGCTTCAATGAAAAGGCCGTCATCTTCAACAAATATCTCTTTTTGATTAATCTTGAATGCTTGTAGGACTTTATCTTTTGCTACTTCCAATAAATTATCAGATTGAATTTCTTTCAGTTCCATCTTTTTGAATGCGATCTTAATTGTATTCTTTTTGGCTGATACTAGATTGTTTATTTCATTGTATTTATTAATATTGCTGCTTGCAAAATCCATATCGATCTTACATGCATGGTTTAATTTGATTTTACTGCACTATTTTGACTTTCTAATCAACAAATCATTTAAAACAAAATATTAAATTTATATGCTGTTTTAAGATAGATTTTACTGTTTTTGAATATTGAGAATTTTCTATTAATGTTGGCCTGGCTGGGAGGGCTTATCCTGGCAAGCTGGGTCTTATCATACGGTGCAGAGCATCTTTCGACGAGATTCGGAGCAAAGTTTGTAGGCAGAACCTTGCTAAGTGTTGCAACAACGCTTCCAGAAATAGCTATTGTCATTTATGCAGCATCTGCGGGCCTCTATGAAGTTGCGATTGGTGCCGGGCTTGGAAGTAATATTTTGATGATGACTCTCGGTCTAGCATTAATGTTACTAATTGCCACTACAAGGTTATCAAAAGCACCTCTTAAGAGAATTGATGTCAGCACCTTTAAAATTGATAAGGTGTTTTTGTTGGTTTCTGCTTTAATCAGTGCAATGCTACTGCTTGATGGGTATAACTATATAGATGGAATCATTTTTGTTGGAATGTTTGTAGCCTACGTATTAATAGCTTTTATAGAAATGAAGAGAGAACAAAAGATAAATGAACCCGCTGTTGTTAAGACCGTCGAAGGTAAATCAGTTTCTACTCCCGTTCATGTTTTAACTAACAAGAATGATATGATAAAAGCCGTTTTGGCTTTCGCAGCAGGAACTATAGGAATTTTGGTCGCTGCTGGTCCATTTATTGATTCTCTTCAGACTTTTTCTGAAGATATTGGGGTATCCACAATTGTTTTGGCAGTCATTATTAGTCCTATTGCTGGAGAAATGCCAGAAAAAATTTCTATGATGATATTAGCCAGGAAGGGGGCTGCTGGTGCTGCAATAGCTATTGCAAATGTTCTTGGATCAAAAATACTAAATAATTCTCTCTTACTGGGTGTGGCAATTATAGCTGCCATGTATCATGGTGGGTTCTTTACTACCATTCCTAATAGCGAGATGTTATGGTTTCAGATGATGCTAGCTACTTCAATCACAGTTGTTGCTTTGATTCCGTTGTTTAAAAGATACATCGGTATCCGTACCGGAATATTTCTTGTTGGACTTTATATACTTAGCATCGCGATCCAATTCTTTGCACCGGGAGAGATCAAACCACACTAACTATTTCCAAATTAATT
>JAKDMR010000665.1 GCA_030452275.1 Candidatus Nitrosocosmicus sp.
TAGGATTCCCTTGCGGTGTAATTCTTATAATGACACCACTTTTTTTATAATTCTCTATAAATATATTGTCATAACCTGAATTGGGTTGATTCTGTTCCAAACCATTTCTATTCATATCACCCAATGTTATATACAGGTTATTGTTACTATCGGTCGCCATCTTTCCCCCATTATTTATAAAATATTGGTTTGCAGGTACTTCGAATACAATTGTAGAATTATCTAATTCGAGTCCCGATGAATTCCAAACATATCTATAAATTCTGTTAAATTTACTATCAATACCACGAGAATTGGTTGTTTTCTCAGAATTTTCACCATTAAATGCAAAAACGTATGTAGTATTACCTACCGTGGTAGTTGCGAGCCCTGATAATCCTCCATTATCTCCATATGTGGAAGAATCCAAACTGATAATTGGATATTTTTTTAAACCGAAAAGGTTTTGAAACAGCTTAATGTCGCCATTAAACTTTTGAGAGATTAATATATCTCCATCAATAAATATTAAATCTGATGGTGCATCTAATCCTGAAGCGATTTCATTAATGAAGAATTTGGGATCGGTCAAGGTTGTGGGCACACCAAATGAGTTTGGAGTTTGTTCAATAATTAAATGAAAAATTGCGAATGTAATCAATAAAGGAAATAAAATAAGATTCAGGCTCATTCGGAGATTCTATTTACTATTTTGTTATTTGAAGTTTATATTTCTTAAGATATCCCTGTCTGTTTAACGATAAACATGTATCTTAAAGATACTCTTTTTCTTATTTGTCCAATACAATAAATAGAACATCTTCAAGATGAATTGGTTATGGTCTCGATTTATATTTTAATGGTTTGTTAAGAGCTGTGTAAATGACGAGATATATTCATCTGTAAACTGATTGTGCTTGTTCTGATTCCATGCTTTTTGTTGTAATCACATGTCCAGTCAGATACAGCTTTACCAATCTCCTTTTCATTTTCAAATGTGGAGTTGTTTATCGCCTGTCTGTGCAACCATAACCATCTAACTTCTATTAGATTAAGTTCAGGCGTTCTGGTTGGAAGAAATACTAGTTGTATTCGTGGATAATATCTGGCTAGAGTTTCTTTTACTATCTTTGATTTGTGTATGGATGCGTTATCTAAAACTAGAAATATCTGCATGGTATTGTCATCATATTTTCTGTCAACTCGTTTAATAAAAACTAGGAACTGTCTGCTTGTCTTACGTTTGTAGCCATGGGTCAACATTCGGTCGTTTGTATAATCATAAACTGCTGTGTTGCATGATTCGTCCATTTCCCAAAATATTTAGCTAACTTCTTTCCATAGACCATGTGAAATGGTCAGAGTACAACGAATCTTTAGTCAGACGAGGTGAAATACTACTTGGTTTTGACGTCATAGACAACTGGGATATA
The DNA here is from genome assembly GCA_030452275.1 of Candidatus Nitrosocosmicus sp. GTDB lineage: Archaea > Thermoproteota > Nitrososphaeria > Nitrososphaerales > Nitrososphaeraceae > Nitrosocosmicus. Next base: position 1,413 of record JAKDMR010000665.1, read on the forward strand.
GAATTAGCAGATATGAACAAAGGTAAACTAGGAGAACCATTTCACTACCCTGATACATTTGTTCAGATGTTAGGATACGCCAAAGCATACTTCCATCTACCATATAGACAGACTGAAGGTATCGTTAAAGGTCATGCAAAAAATAAGATTCCATCCATTCCTGATTTTAGTACGATAAACAGAAGGATAAACAGACTGAATTTAAAGATCAAAAACGATAGTAAAAATGCAAACCAGTCAGAAGAAGGAGAAAATGAGTATATCATAATCACAATAGACAGTTCAGGTATCAAGAAG
>JAKDMR010000666.1 GCA_030452275.1 Candidatus Nitrosocosmicus sp.
TATCCCATCTAGATCATAGTAATACCACCACGATCACACTATCATACATGAATTATTCGTAAATCGAGGAGTGATTTCTTTGGGATGGATTTATAAATTTTAGGCCACGACTAGCATTATCTTTTTTATTCGCAACCTTTTTCTTTTTATTCTTATCTGTTAATTTTTCTCTAACTTGATCGTCTCTTTTATTTTCCAAGTGTTTGCAGGCTCAAAAGCAACAGAATGTAGATCATTAAAGAATGTTCCATGATTCATTAGATCATTGTTTTTTTATTATTCTTACCTTCTTTTTCATATCGATTACCTTTTTTCATGTTCCGAACGATAGATTATCTCAGTTTTATTCTTGCTTGCACAAACCTAAGAGATCTAGATTGCAACCGGGTATAACCAAGTGAGAGGAAATAATAAAGTCATTTTAATTCCTAAATCAAAATAAGAATTCTGCAAATTATATCCTACACCTAACACTATCTCTACAGGACTAATCTTATACACACGTTTTTGATAAAGGGAATTTTTCAATAGGATAAACTAACTGTTTCTTGCCATGTACTTTACTACCCATCTATATAAGGTTTATGCAATAGTGGCAAAAAATTTGTTTCCTGAAAAATGGCTTTTTCAGGAAACAAATTTTGATTTAGATAGTTTATTGCGCTTATATACTGTCTTTAGACACTGGCCCGATACTAAATTTGAAAAAATCCGACTTTACTTCCGCAGCTCTTCCTATTTCTCTTTACCCCAGATATCGGAAAATATTGGAAATGGCCAAGCTATCCTATTCCTATTCCTATTCCTTATTACTCCAGCTCGGTGTCGAGGGGTTTTAATGAAAGGTCAATAAAACCGTATTTTAGATGTCTTTTAAACAGCATCTACTGCTTCATCAGACAGTCCAAGCCAAGCATATCCTTTTGACTCTAATTCCTCCGATAACTCCTTTCCTGCTGTTTTTATTATTTTACCTTTTGACATCACATGTACCTTATCTAGTTTATTCAAATAACGCAAAATCCTCGCATAGTGAGTAATAACGATTACTCCTGCGCCCGTTTCAATTAATTTATTGATGGCCTCAGCAACAGACTTTACAGCGTCTATATCCAATCCAGAATCAGGTTCATCAAGAATTGCAAGATTGGGTCTCAAGACCAGCATTTGCATTACTTCAGATCTCTTTTTTTCTCCTCCAGAAAAACCTTCATTAAGATATCTACTTAAAAAGCTTGGATCTAGGCCTACATTATCAAGATTTCTCTTTAGATATTCGTGGAATTCCTTTACGGTTATGAAAACTTCTCGATCCTTTTGTTCGGCTGTTAAGGATTTACTTAACAAATTATAGGCATTGCGTAAGAAATGACTGTATCCTACTCCAGATACTTCAGTTGGATATTGAAATCCTAAAAATAATCCCTTCCTTGCTCTTTCATCTGTTCTTAAATTAATAATACTTTCATTATTAACTAAAATATCACCCGAAGTTATAGAATAACGCGGATGACCCAACAAAACGTTGGCTAATGTACTTTTACCAGAGCCATTTAATCCCATAATGGCATGAACTTCACCTTTATTGACATCCAAATTAACACCGTTAAGTATTTTTTTATCTTCAATATTTACATTTAGACCTTTGATGGTTAAGAATGACATAAAATTTTATATATCAATACATAATATAAATATTCGTCAAAATA
>JAKDMR010000667.1 GCA_030452275.1 Candidatus Nitrosocosmicus sp.
AGTTAGAATTGATAATGTGAATTATCCTATAAGAAATATTATATTTGAAAAGATTAAACAGCTAGGTACTACTACAGATCAGGATTTGCTTAACTCAATGTCTAAAGATGGCGTTAGTGTGTTAGACGACGAATTTAATAAAGTATTATTGGACTTGGAAATTTATGGTCTCATTAGAGTAAGCTGGTTGACAAAAGATAAGAAAAGAATTGAATTGACAGAATGAAAAATTAGTTGAAAATCTCTTTTAATGTTCAAATCTGACTAAAATCTAAAATCTAAAATCTAAAGTACCACAATGAGTCAAGTGCAATAGCTACAAAAATTATAACTAAATAGGGTGCTGTTACCTTATATGCTTTCCAAGCTAGCTCTGGAGTTGGATTCTTTAAAAGTTTGTAATGGTAGAAAGTCATTAATGATCCAGATACAGCTGCCACACCTAAATATAAAATTCCTAATCCAAAAAAATATAATGAAAGCGAATAGGGGATTAATATTAAAGAATTTATGAATATGTACTTGGCCGTGACTTGATTACCATAAATGACCGGCAGCATGGGTACTTTAGCCTTTGAATATTCCTCCCTTGCTTTGATGGCTAAGCACCAGAAATGAGGTGGTGTCCACATAAAAACAATCCATCCTACCAAAAATCCTAAGACATCTATATTATTTGTGGTTGTTGCCCAACCCGCCATAGCAGCTGCACTTCCTGCGAATCCTCCAATTACAATATTCCAAACATTCCTTCTCTTAAGAAGTAATGTGTAAATAACTACGTAGAAAAATATTCCTAACCCTATCATAAAAGTTGCAATGGGATTTAATGTGAACCAAGCGAGGGTAACTGATATAACACACAAAGCCAGGCCATATATCAAAACATTATTTGCCTTCAATCTACCTGATGGAATTGGTCTCTTGGCTGTTCTTATCATCAATTTGTCGATGTTCTTATCATAAAATTGATTAATTGCGCTTGCTCCCATTGAGGAAAGAGATCCACTAATGACTAGAAACAATAGTTTCCATCCCGAAATATCCCAAGCCGAGTTTGGTGAACCGTCAAATCGAGTCGCTGCAAGCATAGAGGTTACCGCTGTGATGACAAGTACAATTACAATTCGCGGCTTTGAAACCTCGATATAATCTTTAATCGCAGAAGATTCTAGTCGACCACTCAATGACACAAGTTTTCAATATTAAAAACTCTAATCCTGAATTTAACTCATTCGATGCATGAAGATACTAAATATACGACACATTTATCGCATATCTCGTTTTTTATCGATTTCCTGAATTTTCTCTTTGAGATCTTCTAGTTGTCCAGTAGACCATTTTACAAATCCTTCTATTAATTCTTGGGGCATATTGTTTCTTTGAGAAACGATTATGAAGCCTGCGAAGATTTTTTCGTAAGTCTTGCAACAAACAACCATATTTGTGATTGCATCATTGATAAAATCATTTTTATTGTTCTTTATATAATTTTCCTTAAATTCATCGAGTAATCTATTAGTTCTCTTGGTTATTTCATCTATACCGGCTGTATCTTCATATCTTTTATCACTATCGAACAACTTGACCGTAGAATCACTGTCAAAAGAATATTTATTAATGTATATGTTAAATTAAGTTTCAGACTGTCTTAATATTTTTTAATTAGGTCAGATACCCTAGTGCTATCATCATTATTTTATCAGAC
>JAKDMR010000668.1 GCA_030452275.1 Candidatus Nitrosocosmicus sp.
GAGTGATAAATTGGTTATATCCCAGCTAAATAGTTTGAGTTAGGCGACAAAGCAGCTATAATACATAAAGATAAGGATCAGGTTTACCTTCCAAACAAAGATTCTCCTTCAATATTACTTACAGGACAGATACCAAGAGAAACAAATTTTGAAAAAGGATTTCCATTTCAATATGTAATAGATTCTATGAATGATGGTCTCATCCCCGATCCATTAGTTAAAGATGATCAGGCATTAATAATTAATGTTAAAGATAAAGGACTTGTAATTTTAACAGGTTGTGGTCACTCAGGAATAATAAATACAATAAACTATGCAAAGAAACTGACCGGAATTGAAAAGATTTATGCAATTCTAGGTGGATTTCACCTTCCTGCTGATAATGGAATATATGAAGAGGCAATTGAGCCCACATTAAAAGAATTACAAAAGGCAAATCCTATTTATATAATTCCATGCCATTGTACTGGATGGAAAGCTATCAATAAAATAATAGATTTAATGCCAGAAAAATTTATACAGTCAAGCGTAGGAACTATTTTTACTTTTTAGACATTTGTAGGTTCTGTTCACAATGAAATCTTATAGTTTAAGGATGTTTTATTTGATAATCGTAACTGAAATCGATATCTGCTTCGGTGGTATGTGTAACAAATTTAACGTTAGTTTTCAACCCAAACTTAGAATCATATCCACATGAGTCTAATTAGAACTTCGAAATTTGAATCAATAATCAAAAATTGATTAATGGAATTAAATGCATTATTGGCTCATTGGTAGTTTCAAAAAAATAATAAAAGCTACCCTTCCTTATTTTCAATTGTTTTATTCTGTGAGAGGTGTAGTAGAGGTCCGAAAGTATGCCCTGCATCATTGCTTATTTTTGCCACCGGCTCATTAGACATTTGATTTCTTACCCCCATATAACGAATTAACGGAAAATGCAAAGAAACATGGTATAGAAGTCCACGGTTATACAGAAGAATCATTCAAAGAAGAAATGGCAAAGAACATGAAACATTTTAGAAAAGTAATAAAAACAGCTTGATTTTTTATACTATTTTTTTCAATTTGAATTAGATAATTGTAATTCTTCGTTTAAATACTGTGACTTCACTCTATATACATATGTTACAATACAATAGTAAATATCAAATGGGCCCGGTGGACTTCGAATCCATGAGGTATATGGGGGATCTGTTACTTTATTAATTTTTTTATTATTATTTTTATTTGACTATTTAGTATCGTTTCTTACTCATAGATAGAAGAATGATTTCTTTGAGAAGGATTACTGAATTTTAGACCTTTAGAAGACTTCGCCACGTCTTTACTAGTTAATACCTTTTTCTTTTTGTATATTTTATCTGGATTGTCTGTTTCATTGATTCCGGTATTTTCCTTACTTTCCATACTGTTCAGTCGCAATCCTGAATTTTGAGAAGATAAGTCTAAATCACTTAAGAATGTATAACTATCGTTATTTACCTTATCCTTTATTATTTTAATTTTCGACTTTTTCATTTTATTCACCTTTTTGTATCGAACATTTGCGATTCCTTTGAATTCCTGATTAGTATTATTGGGCATTGAAATTGATCGAGTATTGATATGAATTATGGAATGATAAACAATAACAATTACAAAGGCCTTAAAACACTATGCTAGAAAAATTCAAGGAAGGAAATCCAAATTATTCTAACGTTA
>JAKDMR010000110.1 GCA_030452275.1 Candidatus Nitrosocosmicus sp.
TAATATATTCAAAAAATAATAATCTTTTCTTTTTATCAGTAATTTTGATTTTTATGTTAATAAATAAACTATTCTCAGCCATACATGGGAACAGAAGACACAATCATAATTCTGTGGGCTTCGAATCCATGAGGTATATGGGAACTGTAGTTTTATTTATAATTTATTTACCGTCAAGGTCAAATTAAAAGACTTGCCATCATTAGTTCTCTTAAATAATTTGAGCTATTAGAAAAAACAACAAAAAAATCTGACTTTGTATCTGAATTCATAGACAAAAATAATATTCGTTGTAGTATCATCTAGTCAGTATATTGACAAAAGTTTGGCAGCAATGATATGTTTACAAATACTCTTTCTATAACTAAAATCTGCACAGGTACATGTATTATTTTCTATGTTTACTGTATAGTATTTAGACTTGTCAGTTTTGCTTTTGACTGTAAAGATCTTTTCAAGTTTAGTTATGCTGTATGAGTTATCGTTTGAAATACTATTGGTACCAGTTGTATTAATATCCGTATCTGTACCAGTATCAAAATTATTGCCGTCTTCTTCCGTTTTAATAGCCTCTTCAACTACCAATGAATCATCAAGACTGGATTCTACAATTCTAATTGCACGTTGAATTTTAGTTCCTTTTGTCTTTGTTTTATTGTTTTTTCTAAGATCACCCAATTTATTAGTATCATTATATTGTTGTGAATCAGAACTAAAAGGAACAGATGATCCTTTAGCCAAGTGTTGATATGACATAGATCGATTTGGTTTTAAACTCGTATTTGGATTCATTGCCTGATTTATAACACCAAGTACCTTGTTGTCAGTGGTATCATCAACATAAATAATATATATCAACCCGATGGTTTTTCCTTCGATAAGTCGTAATACCCTACCAATTCTTTGAACTATTTGATTTATATCGGATGTGGTTGCAAGGATTATTTCTATTCTTACTTGGGGAACATCAACTCCTAATTCCAGTGTATGAATTGATAACAGCACGTTAAAATCATTACCCCATCTCTCAAGAATATTTGATCTGGCTTTTGATTTTACCTTTGCGTCTATGATTTTAGAATCTATGCTATGCTGACTTAATAGATCTCTTAATCTCTCAATTGATTCGAGTGTTTCACTAAAAACCATGATTTTTTCATTTGGAAATCTGTTCTTTATGATATCTAGTGCTGCAAATAATTTGTTTTCATTATAACTGAGCAATAGTTTTCTCTTTCTTACGTTACTAAACCATGCTTTGGCCATCCCACTTACAAAACCTCCCTTTTTTAATAATAAAGTCATGGACTTTGCATCATATCTTTTGAATTTGTTTGATATGTTTTTTATCTTTGTACAGTAAGTATCATATTCTATTACTTCTTTATCAGTCAATGAAACACTAATTGGAATTATTACTGGTTTGGCCAGCCTATTATCTATAACTGCTTCTCTAAGCGGATATTTCCTCAGTGGAGGTAGAACTGTCAAAATAGAGTTGTTTCTAAAATCATTTTCATCCAAGGTAGCTGTGAGTCCCAATATGGCTTTTTTGGGATCTTCAACAAGAAAGTCAAAGATCTTCTTAAAAGATGACGAAGTATCCTTAATTAAATGAACTTCATCTATAATCACCATGTTTGATCGCTTTATCAAAATAGGATTCCTAATAACACTATGAAATGTACCTACAATAATCTCACAAACTTCCTTTCTTTCTCCAAAATAACCACCTATCTTTTCTTTTGGTATGTTGTATTTTATCAGTCTATTGATTGTCTGATTTATTAGTGATACTCTAGGAACTAGAAACAAGATATTAAAAAAGGAAATGCTGTAATTGCTATCAGAGTCTGAGTCACCATAACTAGGATGTAAAGGACGAGAAGGTATATCATGGTTCGTGTAAGCGTCGTTGTTTTTTTCACTCAGGTGAAAGGAACTAGAAATGTCATTTTGGTTTGTCAAATGATGAATACCTTCTGGTGAGTTTGATGATATTTCACTAATCAGCGATTCGTTATTTTTCTTGTACGTTTCTACCAATCTTCTTGCACATTCAAAAGAGATCTCTGTTTTGCCAGTACCAGTGCTATATAGAATTGTACCTCTACAGCCGTTATCCATCCATGCGGTAGCTGCATCAATTTGATCATCCTTTAGATGGAAAGGAAACTTTAGTAATGAAATGATTGGATCGGTCATATTTGTCTAATCCATCATCATAAAGCATATTGACTGGTTATTCTTATGACATCTAAATCTTCTAACTCTTGAATTCATCTTCTGCTTATCAGATCTAAAGACAGAAATGAATAATATGGGTATTGGTCATTTTCAATGTACCTGTATTCATGTAAATACATGCTTACCATGACCTAATTCTATAGAACTCTTTCCTACCGCGGCAACTTAAATTTGAGACGATATTAACCCTCCACAAAGTTTATGATATCTGTTACGATTTCTGTAGAAAATATCTTTACTTATTGGTATTTTTTCTAAAAGTGCAAATTACTACGTAATAGTCAACTGCGTTTATTGTTTTATTTTTTTGTTGATATGCGTATGGATAGTTCTGAAAAATTAGCTTACCTCATATTTTACTCCGCTTGAACCTAAAGATATATTCAAGTGGTTTACCTTTACACGCTAATCTGTACAATAAGTTTTTCCAAAAATTAGAAAAGGGTATGCCTATAACAACGACTCTACTTTTTTTATGATGTTATTAGACTTATGTGTAATCGGTTCTAACTCTACAATACCTGATCTGATGGGATAGATGATGACTAGCACAAAACCTGATCCAAAAATATCAAATTATCAACAACATTTTTAGATATCTTTGCGAATATACCCACATATACAAGCATGAACGATTGGGAGCGTCCCAAAATAACAGAAAACAACGCTCTGCAACTTCTGATAGACTATGTTCAATGGAAGTATGGAGAGGAAGAGATAATGAACCTGCGAGACGAATGCACGTCCGAATTGAACTTTTTTGGAGATAATCAATATTTAGTGTATAAACAGATACTATTGTGGCTGACGTTTGAAAGTAAGGATCCGCAGACAGGTAAATTAGCAGTTGAGGAATTTGTTGAAAAGTTTGTGAAAAATAAAAATAATGGTAAAAGTGATCTGGCAAACAGACTGCTGAATATAACAAAAAACATAACCAAAGATATTTTTCTCATACTGGGAAACAAAGATGATGTTGTATTTTTGGAAGATTCTCACAAAAAAAAGTTTAATGTCAAGATTCCCAAAGAACAAGCTGCTCTGTTCAATCCTGGAAGATTTGTAGAAGGAAGAATATATCCATGGGGAGGGTGGGGGAAAGGAGATCTACATCGCTTTGCAAGTATAGCATTGATGAGAAAGAGCCATGAGGAGGTTATGAGGGAGATGGGTTTGATAACAACACCTGATCAAGTCATGGAATGGTATGAAAAGAATTTTAAGGATAAAGCAGAATCAATAGTAATTAGCGGTAGGAGTTCTTCCTTGCAAAGTATTTTAAATAAACTTCCACCAGAGTGGATTAATGCAATTTGTGTCAATTTAGGTATAAAGAAGACGGGTAAAAGGGGGGTGAGAAAGTAAAGAGAATAACTTCTATGCTACTTGTGCCATCTCGCTTACAAGACATTATTAGAGCACTTCCAAAGAATTCCTTTGAAGCTCTCGAACTTGTCAAACAAAATGGTGGGATTATGAGATATAGTAAGATTGTTAAAAGGTTCGGTGGAGATGATTTTGGTTTATGGTGGGAAGAGAATCCTCCAAAAACCCCTATTGGAATATTAAGAATTCATGGACTTTTGATGGTGGGCAAAATTCCAAAAGGTGAAAGATTGTTCAAGACAGCAATGATCCCAAAGGAAATTATGGAAAAAATGGGTGGATAAAAGACCCATGATTACAGATCATTGGTGATGTGTTTAGAATAAATAGTAAATTAGTTGTTTGATGACGTATATTTATTCCAACCACACTAAATTCTAACCTACCAAGACCAATCATTATATACTAGGTTCATAGTGAATAAGATTAGAACCTGCTTCAAAATTCGATGGCATTTATTTTTTTATCTAAATTATATTTTCATTTAATTTAATTATTTTATTTGGGACTTGCTTGGAGGCTAACATCCATTATCTGTCTTTTTGTTTTGACTAGGGAGATCCTTTTACAACCACTCATAGTGAATTAGTCAATAGTTAAAGCAGTCTCATTAATCCTCTCATTTTGATGTATCTAAACTTTGAACCTAATAACAGCTAGCAGCAGCATGCAAAATACAAGATTATCATCTTGTCTGAGCGATAATAAAATAGATAGGACAAACTCTTAAGTTAATAAAACTTATAAAAAATATCTATTCTTGAGGACTTTAAAAAAAGAACTGGAAAAAATAGCTGAAGATGCGATTACTGATTGCTATGACGAGTATGAACAGATAGCAGGCTGGTGTGCATATCTTCAGAGTATTATTGAACTTCCATGTAAATGCTTGGTAGGTCAAAAGGAGGTCATATTGACCGACTTTGATGTCAACAATAGGGGATCATGTGTTCTTGCAGTGATAAGGATCGGTGATAATGAATTCAAGGTTGCTGCAGAGACAGTAACCATATCTGACAAAATGTATTCCAAGTATCTGGAGGCATATAAGGAATGGCTTTGATTCTTTTTATTTAGACCTTTGGATGAATGATTATGTAAGATGTCTCTTGTTTTATCTAGTTTTTAACTTGGCTGAAACATTTGCCAATAAGAGCGAAAATACTTTAGTCTCCATAGATAGTCATTCCATGTAGTAATCCATTTTTTATCAGGGTCATCTTTGTCTTGTTTTTCTTTTCAAATTCAAGAAATCTAAAATTTGCTCTCTTTCTTGGATTAGATAAAATGTTATATTATCTCCTATATGCTCTGCATATCTAATCAATACTTTGAGTAACCCGTTTTGATAGTTTTCAGAAGTATCTATATTCTGTAGATATTGATAAAATTCTTTAATAATTTGCCTATTTGTCTGATTCGCTACTTTGATATCTATATTTTTGATTGTGGTAGTCAATTTGGCTGGCAACTATAACCTCTTTTCTCCTATTGTTATATATGGTTCAGAAATATTTGAACCCATGTGATTAACGGGCCCCGGTGGGTTTAGTAATAGATATACTACGAGTCTAAATTCCATCAAAAAGTTGTTAACTTATCTGTTTAATGTTGTTATTATGTAAGTGGCTTTAAATCGAAATAATTAATTTTGGAGATGGGTTCGATTGCCCTATGAAAGTCACCAATGACTCAGATGACTCTATTTGGCAACTTTGATTCAATTTATGAAATTGTACTTTTTGGATTTATCTCTTTATTACCATGTCTCGACAATCGTATGTGTTCCAAATTCCTTATCAGATAGTGGTCCTGTATTAGGCACACAAACGAAGGAGGGAAAAAAACTTTAATAGTAAATGGACCTGCCATTTGTTCAAAATTCAAATTCAATGCAGGGTGGGTCTACATACATGCATTATATCTAATCTCATGCGTTGTAGATTCATTCTGCATTTTGTCTATGATACCATATTTTCTATATTTAGATACTGATTTTATTATCTGATTTTCTCTCCATTTTTAACTTGACTACCACTTACAATGCTAATACAAATGATCTGAGATCGCATATTTCCTTGTTTTTTTATTTATTTTAGCCTTACTTAATTATTCAAACAATTTAGTCGTTTTATCAAATTCTAATAATAAAAAACTAGATATACAATTCTGGTTTTTTTATAATAAACCAATTCCATCTTTTATTTTATCAGGCCTTCATCTTTGAATATATTTTGTGCTTCTTCAACAGAAATGTCTGGATTCGGAATATAGAGATCTGATTTGAATATATCTGTATCCATAACGAGTCTACTATTACTCTTTATAAACAATGTAATTTCTTCTAATTTCTCTTTAAGTTCTTTTTTAACTACTTCATGGCTGGTCTGACCGCTAATGTAATTTTTCAAAATGTTGACAACCTCATTGTCAATATTATTAATTTGTGTTAATTTATTCTTGTCAATTTCATATTGACCTCCTTCAGCAATTCTAATTATGGTCACATTTTCATTTCCTTTAGTCTCGGTATTTTTAAAAGTAGATGCATTCTTTCCTGCGTCTGATGGGTTTACCTGCAAATCATTCTTCATTTTTTTAAGATCTTCTTCGACAGCCTGATTTGACGAAATCTTACTCAGCTCTCTCTCTATATCGGCATCTTTTGAGGAAGGATAAGATGAGGTAAAGTCTGTGAGGGTTCCAGAGTCAATCATTTCATCAAGTGCTTGGGCTTTTGCCTTCATATTTTCAGTTTTCTCTCCCACCCGGTCCAAGATGTTACCTACATCGTTAAACTCTTCTGAAATTCCGGTAATGCTTTCTTTAATTTTTACTTGAGCCTCTGCAGCAGAATACTGAGCTTTAATTATTTCTTTTCTTGTCTTAAATTGCTGAATCTTGGTTGAAAGCCGTCTCTCTGCGTCTTCTAATTTTGCCTGGTCTTTTTCAATCCCAGAGATCTGAGATTCAAGGTCTTTTATTTGCATCATTAAAGCATTTTTTCTTTCAAGTGCGAGTCTAGCTAGATCCTCCCTATTAGAAATTAGTGAATGTTTGGCTTGATCCTCTAATGTATTTACATTTGCCAATAGTTTCGCCCTTTGCATTTCTAGTCTTTTTTTCGACGTAATAACTTGAAGAATGTCTTGTCTTAATTTAATTATTAATTCATTTTGTTTTTCAAACGAGTAATTTAACATTTCATGTGGATTTTCAAGTTTATCTGCTATTCTACTAGCTTTTGCTTTGAAAATTGTTGTAAACCGTTCTATTAA
>JAKDMR010000669.1 GCA_030452275.1 Candidatus Nitrosocosmicus sp.
TAATTTAAAAAAGCACTATTGAAATTTAAAAGCAATTCGTCATACAATAATCCAATATTAATGCCATTTGGTGTGGTAGTATTATTGATCATTTCTGTCTTCCTTCCTTCTGCTTCTGTTGTTGCTACAAGCCCGTATGAATCAGGTTACGATCATGGTTGCGATGATGCTAAAATATCCGATCCCTCCGATCGTTATATAAACCAGCCAGAGAAGGGACCGGCCTATCACACTTCTGAATTTATGGACGGATATTATTCCGGATATGATAAATGTTCTTCTAATAATGATTCTAACGATGACGATGATGATATTAGGAATAGCAATACGGAAAGGAGCATTGATTCATCTTCAAATTATAACTTACATATTTCAAGTGCAACAAGTTATTTTGAAAGAAATTACTTTTACATTGTAGGAGAAGTGTTGAACACAGGTTCAAATGATAAAGAGTTTGTTCGAGTTATAGCTACATTGTATGATAAACAAAACAACGTAATTGGAACACAATTCACGTATACGGATCCTTCAACAATACAATCTGAAGAGTCTGCTCCTTTCAAATTAATAATAGGCGAGAGCGATGTAAGCAGCATAAATACGATAGATGATTATAAAATCGTTGCAACTGCGGATTAATAATAGCACATAGAACAAATTGTGATTATATTATTTCCGCAGATATTATAATAATAGAAAAAATATCGTAGTAACCGTAGTATCGTCGTAATTTGATTTAAATGATACTACAGTCACCTTTATTTCTTGTTATTCTTGCAAAAAGGATAATGATTCAAAATTTCCCATTTATCTCCAGACCAAGTACATGTTTTACATATCCAGGTATCACGGTGTTCATACATTCTGTCGGCAATATCGTAAATGCTAACCTCCTGTTGGTCTGAACTATCTTTAGGGTTAGTTGTTTTTATACTATCTTGAAAAAAAGGTTTATCTGTTTTATAGATATCTATCGTCTTACTATCATTGGTATCTGTTTCCGGAAAGTATTGTTCATTCGTATCTTTGTTTTCAGATCCGCTTTGTCTTTCAATAATCGTTTCATCAGGTTCTGGTATGATATCAGAACTACTACTACGATACGACGATATTTTCTGTATATTTATGATTTTTATTACCCGACTTTTTATTTTGTTGTTGTATCCAGAGTCTATTTCGATTCCCTTCTCTCTTCTCTCGATAATCATTTTGTTATTGGGATATTGAGTAATAGACATTTTGATTGCAGATATGGCATATAATCAAGTTCAAAGTTAAAAAGATATTGCAGCGTATTTTTTCAATTATAATGCAAGGATCATCTTTCATTTATCATGCTACGGATGCTTCACCAAGGAATAGATGCTTTAAAAGGAATAAAACGGATATAAAATATATAATTACAAGAATCTGTCGATTTTCTGATAATAATTTCATACTTTAAAAATTATGTTTGTAGTTGTATTATCCTTCCAAAGATTTTGCTAGAATAAATGCAATTTTTGTCTGTTTTAAAATACAGATTCAGGGAGCCGAACTTGTCATAATGGTCTACAAACATACATATACAAAGCTCTTTGTCAACTTCATCTAAAAGTTTGAATGTATTCACTTTACCAATTCCGTATTTTAAAAGACTCAAAATCTCTACTTCTAACCATTTTTCCTCTATTTTATGATAATTATTAGATAATTGCAGTGTTAAA
>JAKDMR010000111.1 GCA_030452275.1 Candidatus Nitrosocosmicus sp.
CTAGGATTTGTATTCAGCATTGTGCATTTCGTTACTAAAATAGAGAGCGGGTTCGGTGGAAATCATGAGGATATCCTCATGGGTTCAAATAGCTAGACGAGTAAACAAACTAATGCCCTGATTTTAGAAATAATAATTATTTAGGACTTTGTCATTTCGGATAATTACCACATGTATTCCAGCATCTTTTACATCTCCTGGTGTTTGGATATAGGAAACATTCTCGTACGCAAACTATACAAGGGATCGCTGGCACTACATGGGATGAAGAACTATGGTTTGCAGATAGCCTTCCAAAAGACATAAGCGGTAGGCAATTCAAAGCGTTTTGGGCGGTAAAACCTGGGACTATAGTTTGTTCTGTCATGAAATTAAGTTATTGAAATAATTATAAAAGCATTTGCTATTATTCTAGGTTAATAGGTATAATGTTATATATTTGCAAAAATTTACATTATAAATCGCAAATTAACGAAGAAAATGTGCCTATTCATATAATGATATGAAATAAGATAACTATCAGATCGGGTTTTCTCTATGAGTACTAACACAAAGTTGCCTCGCTATCAGGTTGAACTTGATCTAATTTACATTGGAGGCTAATGGATAATAAACACTATTGGCATTAATAATTCAAAAGAACATTACATCATTCTGAACACATTTATCATTAAACCAAGACCTAATTGTTTGGTGGACATATGCTACCTGAGAGTCGTTAAAACCAAAAACATTAACAAAATTGGTCATTATTCTCATGGACGAACTAGGTTTGTTTGACAAATTTAGGATTAAAAGCTAATCAAGATCCTTGTAATCATAACTTTTTTTCAGCAGTAATTCATACCAGTTAACAAAAGGCAAGTCATTTGGCTTACTTGTAATATCATTAAATAGATCTTTACATAATTTTCTGAATTTCTCGTAGTGATTGTTTTGTATATATTCTGGCCAAATAGTAGATAATCTTTCGTTCTTTATATTGCACAGTTGGTATTTTTCTGAGAAGCCATATGAGATAGGAATGACTGATCCGTTTTCTTGAATTACTAAAAAATTTAATAAATCAGCCAATGTTATTTGGTCGATTTTGAAATCCATATCCGATGCACATACAAGATCAGGATTTTTTGTGATGTCCTTTATATTTACAACATCGTATTGTATCCTCATTGATCCCCTATACTTTGACTTTAGAGCTAAAAGTAGAAGATATACACGAGACAATATATCATTATCAGGATATTCAGAATTCATTTTGATAGTCGCCCTTCCCGTCATTTCCAAAGGATGAACTTGCAATAGAGAAGCACCATTCGTTGACGCAAATTTCGCAGTCCACAAGATATTTTCCCAATTTTCTAATGTGAGAGTATGAAGAATTCCAAACTTTATCCCCGCCTTTTTTAAGGAATTAATAGTTCTTACAAGGTCTCTAAAAGCAGTGTTTGAACCTCTTATCCTGTTATGAATAACCGGAGGACCATCCAAAGAAATTGCAACAATATCAACAAAGTTTTTTATTTGGATAATCTTCTGATTATCCATAATTGTTCCATTTGTTATTATTGTGGTTGTCATGTTAAGCGATTTTGCAAAAGAGAGTAATTTGAACAAACCTTCATAAATTAATGGTTCACCACCAGATATCGAAAGAACTTTGTATCCTAGAGCTTTGGCGTCACTTATAGTAGTTTTAAGAATTTCAAAACCAAGACTAGATCTGCGTTGTTTTGGACCGGAGCTAGAATAGCAGTGCGAACAAGATAGATTGCAAAAAACCGAAGGATGAATTTGTAAAGTTTTTTGACTTTGAAATTTAGGTAACACCATTAAATAAATCTACACAAGTATTTCAGCTACGGGGATCATCATTCAACAATTTATTCAAATAAATCACTACAAATGAAAAGCATACATATACTCTAATAGCACAAAACTATCAAAGTCTCATACCGGTCAGATCTACCAAGGATCCGGAAGCGGTCCATCTCCTAAGCTGCCTTTAAATTTCCATGGTTGTGGAACAGGTCCACTACGGATACCGGGTGAAATTTCACATTTGCCCAAGATATACTTTATTCTTGTATCTGAATCAATACGATTTACTAATTCAAATATTTGTTCCTTATCTAGGTATATCTCAAATCCTAAACTATCCCATATCGGAGGTGTTCCTTTGATCCACCATCTTGGTGGAGGTCTGAAGCTTGTGGTTTCGGGGTTTCCACCTGTTTCCAGACCATCTAGTAACCCATCAGCATAATTAAGAAGTTCAGACAATTTTTCGCGATCTAAGCCTGACTTGAATTTGAGTTGTTCCAAAAGCTGTTGCTCAATTTCTTTATTCATTGCTATCGTAATAGAAAAGTCATATTTAAGATTTTGTCAAATTTTGTGCCATATAATACCGTATTGCCAAAAATAAGTTTGCAATTATGAATCTATTTGGGTTCATCTGCTGAAATAATTGTAAAGGAAAATCAGGCTTAAAGTCTTTTCATCTTTCGTAAAAAATAGATTCGATTTGATAGCAAAAAAATTAGCCGGGAAAACAACACAAACGACCATTTATGCGGATGCAATGACAAAACAAAACATCTGGATCTTTACATACCTCAGGTCCCATGCATCCAGTGAATTGTGGTAAAAGTTCATGATCGTTAAGTGACAAATAAAACTGCCTATAATAGGAATCTTTGTGCATTTTAGAAGTGAGTTCCCCTACAAATCCTGGTAATGTTGA
This sequence comes from Candidatus Nitrosocosmicus sp., assembly GCA_030452275.1. Lineage (GTDB taxonomy): Archaea > Thermoproteota > Nitrososphaeria > Nitrososphaerales > Nitrososphaeraceae > Nitrosocosmicus. The sequence continues at coordinate 2,747 of JAKDMR010000111.1, forward strand.
ACTATTTTGATTTTGAACCATTAGAAAAATAACGTCATTGAACTATTTATCTATTATTTGTTACTTTCATTCAAGAATTATCAAGGATTATTATTTATAGGTCGCCGACTAAACAAGTGGACTTTAAGATGTCTATTATTAATTAAACTTTCCTCTTAGATAGTAGTAAGAATCCCTAATATTCAACAAAGGTGGCAGTATTGTTAGTTTCCTTCCTTGGTGATTGGTCTGCCTAATAGATTGAATTAGTTCAGCTGCTGTAATGTCTGGAAATAAAGACCAAAGTAGTGCTATAGCCCCCGTTACAAAAGATGTTGCAACACTAGTACCACTCAAACTAATGTAACCACCTCCAGGATAAGTGCTCTCAATGTCTATTCCTGGAGCCATTAAACCATTTTTACCAATTGAGGAGCCAAAATTAGAAACCGAGGAGAATTTCCCTGTGGAATCACAGGCAACAATAGGGATGGGCCAATCATGGCTGACAAGTGAATTATGACCTATATTTCCTTGATTGCCGGCTGCAACTACTATTATTACTCCTCTCCGAATTGCATAGTCATACACCTCGAACATTTCGTCGTAAGTAGTTATGGATGAAGTAGATAGTCCAACGCTTAGATTGACAACCTTAGAGCCTGCGTCGATAGTGCGAATAATTGCCTTAGCCAATTCAGCAGGAGTACTACTCGGTATATTCACTGGCTGATCGGTTATGCAATTTGTTTTTTCCTGAAAAATAGGATTTAGAATAATGGTACAGTTTGGACATATAGAGGGAGCAGGAACGCCTCTTTTAGCGGATAGGATTCCCGTTATAAAGGTACCATGAATACAAGCCAAATCACTAGCATCCTTACAAGCGGCAATTTGGGACTCTTCGACTGTCTTAATTCTGGATCCCTGAAATGCAGGATGTGTGATATCAACTGGTCCATCTATTACCCCTATATTGATTTCAGGATTACCACTTGAAAGCCTCATTAAAGGTCGTAATCCTATTAGATCAATTGGTTTGATCCCTATGTTTAACATATTCTTTTTATTTATTGGTAATTATTTTTAACGTTCATAATATTCTTGGATTGAACTTACCAGAAATGGAAATTCTTCTGTTACATCAACCCGAACAAACCATTTGCTAATCACCAATGTATGACGATTTTGGTAAAAGAAAATCACATCTAATACTTTGCGCAAGCCAGATAGACGGGATGAGCGTACTTCTATTCCAGTAAAGGAATGATTTTCATCTTGCATCAATTGTGTTCGTTCATATATCTTATCATAACGTACTGCCAAATAATTTAGTGCCCTATGTTCATCCGTAGAACCTGCGTTATCAGCTAATTGAATTATTCGATCAAAGAGAGCATTACTAGACCTCGTAAATTGATCGTCACTCATGTCTGTTTGCCTTGGTATTGCTTTAATAAGAGTTTCTCGATCAAAAGAGTAAATTTGATCGACCATTACAATTGGTAACATAAGTCCATTGCACATTTCGGGTGGAGCAATTGAACCCTTCCTCCCTATTATAACATCTATATCTCCAAGATTTGGAGAGGGTTTTAGTGCTTTAGCAAGTTTTTCAATATCGAGAGGATCGGAGGGCACTAAAAGATAAGTTTCCAAATATTCTACATTCATAACATAACATAGCTGACGAGCAATGTATCGATTATTAGGATCGATAAGAGCTTGATAAACTGTTTCTTCTCGGCTCAATCCTCTTGTTTCTGCCTCAGGTTTATTACCTATTACTTGAGCCAATTCCATTTCTAATGATCTGTTAGGGAAATGATGAGCAATTTTTCCGATTACATATACATATGATTTGGAGAATGATTTATTCTCATCATGATTGCGATGATTCTTCTCTTTATTATGGCAATTACATGATTCATTCATCGTACTCTGATAATCTATAATCTTCTCTTTCTTGTTCTCATCAACAGCAGGATCTAAATACGACAACGAATTTTTGTCCAATGTTAAGTCGCTGGAAGCGTTATCAGTGATACTTTCATCAGTCATAGAATCACGATAGCATAGCGGTTAATATCCTTTTCTTAATTCACCCTCATTTTCTAGTATCTCATATGTATGGTATCAGCTTTGATTAGCTAATTTGTTAGGGATGAATTCTGAAATACTTTTCTAATTTTAAATACTTAAATAACTTCAATATTCATCTAGGGATATGACAATGCCGTCCTTTACAGGAAAATATTCACTTCATGCACATAATCAATATGTTGGGACTTACAATGGTACATCAAAATCAGAGACGATCACCACCCAATTCAACGGTTCTGATTGTAACGAAATTTGTAGAAATAGCTGTTGTCTTTGCTTACATGATGAGAACGGAGTTGTTGAAAGTTCATGTTTCTGCAGCCCTCAATGCATGTATGATTGCGCAACAAATTGTAATAGTTTCTCTGGTTGAAATCAGATAGATATCATGCGGGTTCGACGAGTTTTTTTACCCTAAATCTTCACAGTTTCTTGATTTAATCGTTACTAAAATTGGTAGCGGGTTCGATGGTATGTGAAACAAATTTGACTCAATTCAATCACTCCATTCGTATCAACAACAAATGACTAAATTTAATACTTTTAAATGATGTTCAGATTTAGTCGGTTCACTTTGTCATGCTCTTTATGGTGGGCAATAGAACTTCAATTGACCGATCCAGAGGCCTCATACCGATACGGGTTCACAAGCGTTGACTAAAAATATACAGATTTTAAAACACCTATAGTAAGGGACTAAAGGCATGTAATACAAATTTGAGTCGAGTTTTGGATTGATTGTTATTAATTATTGCATTCTAAACAAACTGAAGTAATAGTACTATCTGAAAAGACACTTGAAAATTTGTCAAAAGCGGAGCCATATCAATTCGTGTAGGATGTCGTGAATATCCAACCGCTAGTATAACAAACATTTAGATTCGCATAAAAGAATTGTTGATAGAGAAGAGATGATCAAAGATATTGATGTTGGCAAGGATGATCTAGTGAAATATTTTGATTCAAAGATTTTCGACATTTTGAATGACCCTGAGCAGCGAACATTGAAAAACAAATATCTGTCAGTGGTATTTTGGGATATCAGCGGATTTGCTAATTTATGCAACAAGTTGGTTGATGAGCCATTTGCAATAACTAAACTTTTAAAATTATATTTTCAAGAAGCAAATGATATTATTCATAGATATGATGGAATAATAGATAAATTCATCGGAGATGGAGTAATGGCATATTTTGGATATTCCTCAAATGAAAAACAAGAAATTGCGTCACACACAATTAACGCAGCATTAGATTTGAGAGAAAAATTTGAAGACATTAAACTATATTGGTCAACTAAATTCGTTGATAAATCGATTAGTTTAGATGATGTATATTTGAAATGCGGTATTCATATAGGGAACGTTTTGTTTGGACTATTAGAAACTAAATTTAGGAATCAAATAACTCTTGTAGGCACGAATGTTAATTTCGCAAGTAGATTAGAAGGAATAGCAGAAAAAAATCAAATAATTGTTTCAAAAGAGATGATTGATCTTATAGGGAATAGGTATTATTTTGATACAATTACTCATGATATTCATGCATATGGAAAAACTGAGGTATTCAACATTAAAGGAAAAAGAGAGTAGAAATAAGATTCTCATATTTGACCCTATTAGATAAAAAGGAGAGGTTGATTGATCTTTTCGCTCTGCTGTGAATTCTGCGGTTAGCACTTAGGATACAAGGGTTTTCAAAATAAAACATTAGAGTGCTATTGTATAATTTTAACTAATTCTTCCAAGTCATAACTACAAGGCATTCGGTTGGGCGCTGTGGGATTATGTTCCAACATGGTATGGTGGTTCGGCGGAAGTCATCGATATCTGAGGGTGAGAAAAAAGCACTAGAGTATTAAGAAATTTAAAGAATATAAAGAATATAATCAGCATGCACTCTTATAGATAATTACCAGATTCGTATATATCAAATTTAAGGGAAAGGAATTAACAAAATTAACATTTTTATCGATAACCCCAAGATATGACTGGATAAGTGGAATCATACCGCCTCGACAAATTACAAAATGAACTATTCTTAAATATAAACAAAACAATAGTATATGA
>JAKDMR010000670.1 GCA_030452275.1 Candidatus Nitrosocosmicus sp.
ATTACCCATGTGCATTCCCATACCAGATGAATCATTACCCATGTGCATTCCCATATTGGCCATCTGGGACATATCAGTCATGTCAAAATTAACATCATAAGCATTACCATAACTTTTCAGGATTCTGTCTATCGTATTAGCAAATGATATTGCCTGTATAGTTACATTGTTAATTTGATCCGGATCTATTCTTGCAGTTACTGTTTCTCCTATGATGGCCTTTATTTCCTGGATTCTCGAATCTAAAGATGTGCTGCCACTGGTATTGTTCTTATTAGTCAAGACAAATTCATAAAGATCATTTAAAGATGTTTTTAAATCAATTGCTACCCTTTCATTTCTTTCCGTTATTTCTCTTAGAACTGCTGGCGTAAGTGCTCCAATGGTTGCTTTAGCATGGACTTCAGCTAACTGGGAATTGTTATTGATCAAATTCTGATAAACAAGATTTGTTTCAGTTTCTAACAATTGCATTAATGCCAAGAAATGTGCGCTTTCATTTGGAGTAAAATCATGAGCAAAAATGTTATTATAGAATAGTAGTTGAGGAAAGAATGAACTGATTATCAAAACTGAAATAACCCATATAACCAAACTAGATCCTGTTTTAGAATAAAACATGTTTTTGATGCTTTATAACAATAGAAATACTTTTTGGTATAACATACGAATATTGTTATTTTTAGAAATAGAAAATATCGTTATTTTTTGAGCGAACATAATTGGTTCAATTATTTTAGATATTTGATTTATGTTTATAGTAGATAATCAGTATTCTTCTATATTCGTTAATACTACTTCATGAGATCCTTGAGGTATAGTCATATCAATTTGAATCATGTCATCGAGATACTTTTTGGTAGCCGATTCATATATCTTGTCATCCAGATAGACCATAATTGGATTAACCTGATATGGCATCAGCTGAATTGATAGCGCACCTGGAATAGGGTACAAATTATTTATTTCGATGTTTAACCGATCATTATTTTCAGTATAATTTAAAAGATCAAGTCGCATCATATCAGAATGTCTATAACCTAATACTTTGTACTTAGAAATTGTGAACAGCTTGTATTTGTCTATCCTCATATCTGCTGCGTTGCCTCCTACACAGCTATAGAAGTAAACTTCATCTTTGATACTTGGATTCGGTGGAATTGAGAAATTTATTGTCTGATATGGCTTCAGAAATGGTATTAATTTCTTGACTGAATCGATTTGTTTGCTATTATTGTCATTAACTATTGCAAATAAGGTTAAATTTTCTATAGGAAGAGGACTAGTATTAGTTATATTTCCTCTAAGTTCTTTATTTGGTCCCTGTGGGATTACTGGATACTTTAACTCAAAAGTATTTATTTTGGTAAATGGCGAAGCATTTTCACTTTTTAATACAAAGGGTACCGAATTACTATTGAGGGAATATTTGGTTGTATTTATCTTAAACTTAAATGGGAATGGTTCATTGTTGTTATATATAACTGGGTTATACGGTTTCTCTGTTAATAATTCATGCTTATCAATCGCATTGTTAAATACATACATACCTACAGTTACATTTTGAGGTATAGATTGAATTCCTTGTTTAATTACAGAGCCGACGACAACTAAAGTCTTAGACGAATCAAAATAAGAAGAATAGTCCTTAACTATAGTTTCGTTTTCATTGTTTGATGTATGATTATCTTGTAA
>JAKDMR010000671.1 GCA_030452275.1 Candidatus Nitrosocosmicus sp.
GAGTCTTCAAATTTAATTAAACTACCGTTATTTTCATTCCGTATGATCCTATTTTCAAAACAACTATGTATTAATTCAAAGTTAAATTTACCCTCAATTACTACATGTGGCATATTTTATTATCACTACCTCTCCTCTTATCATCTTTTTAAAAAAGACATTATTAGAGGATAACATAGTAATGCACTATGTGCTGCGGAATCTGTTCCAATACCGTAACTTATTGTAGAATCACCAACAAAAAATAGGCCTTCAATATCTGATACGGTATGAGGCATTTTCTGTTTCCAAACTAATCCTGGCCCTTTTACCACGCTTTCAACTAGTTTCCATGCCATAGGTCTTTCCCAGAGCAATACTTTATCAAATATGGGATAAATTTCTCTGATGTCATCCTTGATCTTTTTTACAATGGATTTAATACTTTTAGAATTTGAAGCAACATCGGATGTAACAGGTGTTCCTGCAAGCATCAAGTGTTCTTTGGGCGGTGAGACAGTATTTGTTATATTGGATATAAAGAAAATCCCTTTGGCTGTAAATTTATCTCCAACAGGAAATACTACTTGTCTATCAGATATCTTTTCTGATAAAGCAAAATGAACTTCCACAACTGAGGTAGTATTGTTTAACCTATTTGCAAGTTCTACATATTCTTTATCAAATACGCCTTTGTCAAAAAAGGTATTTATGGCGTTATAAGCTGGTACTGAGATGATACAAACATCTGTTTTAATCAGCTTATTATTATTAGTTATGACCCCATCTACTTTACCATTTTTTACTATTATTTTCTTGACTTCAGAATTAAGTACAATAGTTGAACCATTAGAGGTGATGTAGTTTGCAAGTAATTTTGATATTTGGTCGTATCCACCTTCTTGCGGATAGCCAAATTCACTTGTACCGCCTCTGAATGGATTAGCTCGAATTATCGTTCTGATGAATTCTCCTAATGAAATATTTTCTGGAATATCTGCAAAAGCAAGCATACAAATAGCATCAAAAAAAGATTTCGTTTTTTTATCGAGTCTTTTAGTCACGGTTGTAAGAGGTAACGAATCCATCATTTCACTTTTTTTAATGGAATAAAAAGAAATGGGAAAAAGCACTTTTAATAGATTTAATCTACTTTTAAAATCAATCATAGAAAGAGATAGAATGTCTAGTATCCCTTTCGGATATTTGTGAAACGATGTTTCTTCCGAATAAAACTCGATATCTGTAACTTTGGCTATTTGAATTCTTGATTCAATTTCTAGCTTTTTTAGAATTTCAAAAATAAAAGACTTTTTATAAAAAGGCATAATATGAAAACCATTATCTAAGATATGGTTTCTAAATAAACTAGAAGCCGTTCTACCGCCCACTCTATCCATTTTTTCATATATTATGACTTTGACACCCGCACCAGATAATAAAGATCCGATTGATAATCCACTAATACCTGCTCCAACGATAATGACCTTTTTTACCATAATCTGATCACTCGAGTGATTTCATGTCTTTTAATATTATGATGCTTTACATCCTGGTGACTAACATACATATCGGCAAATCTTTAGTCTTGTGAGAGAAAAAAAGTTACTACTGGACATTTATTGAATGTACTAAAGTTTAAAAACAAAACTTGAAAGAAATTGAAGTCGGTTATTTTTAAAATATGGATGACATGTGAACTTATAAGAGTAAA
>JAKDMR010000112.1 GCA_030452275.1 Candidatus Nitrosocosmicus sp.
AAGTCATATCGTTTGATTTTTCTTCCTGTATTATCTTTAAAGTAATTTAGAAATTACGATATTCACACATCTTTTCATAAAGGTTGTTTGGACATTACACAAGAGATCTAGTCTCCGCATTTTAGCCTGATATATTTATTAACATGTTTTTATATGTCCAAGCATGTCGTCCGTTTAATAAACGGTGAGCATTCGTTTTATTCACTCAAAAAAAAACAAGAACTTGTCTTGAGAATAGACTATTTGTATATATTAACAATTGCTAGACCAAATCCAATATATGTCAACGGATGAATGCAATCTCAAATATATCTTATTTTAGTTACTAGCTGTGGATGATTGACCTGCAATATGTCCTTATTTATTACCCACAAATAATACTTTTTCTTGATTATTTTGGCACGGTAGCTTTTGCAATTACTGGAGCCTTCAAAGCAATAGAACAAAAGGCTGACATCGTAGGGGTAATCATTCTTTCTGCTGTTACAGGACTTGCAGGGGGATTAATCCGAGATGTCATTTTTGGAAAATATCCTCCCACTGCCTTATCTGATCCGATGTACTTCATCCTATCCATCATTACCGGGTTTTCTATTTTTTTCCTATACCCTCGATTGAAAAAACATTGGAATATTTTTCTAAAATGCGATGCAATAGGATTGGGGGTATTCACGGTAATTGGAGCAAGCATTGCTTATTCAATCTTTGGTCCAAACTTGCTCCTAGTTTCTATTGGAGGTTTGATAACAGCTACAGGAGGAGGAATCCTGAGAGACGTCCTGGTAAATGAAATACCATTAGTATTTGTTAGAGAACTTTATGCAACAGCTAGTTTCGTAGGGGTAGTCGTCTTTTTTGTCCTGATAATATTGTCCGATCCAGTTATGGCAGCAATCAGTGGAATTATTTCAGCTACAGGCATTAGGTTATTGGCCATAAAATATGGTTGGAATTTGCCAAAGGTCAGAACTTGACATTCATAGCCGACGATTGTTTTCATATCTATCAAATGAATATTTCGAAATGTTAGCCGTATAACCGTTAGAGTCATCGATTTGATCTTTATCTCCAACCCCAGTCAATTAGCCCTTATTTTATGTCAATATGCCAAAACGAGTTGAAAGGAAATGTAAAATTTCATTAATCAAGTCATTAGCAAAGTTTAATTCCAATAAAAGTCAAAAGTACTATATAAATTGCAGTACATGAATAGGAGAAGCTTGGATATCAATTGATTTCTAATAGTGTTCCTTTAAAAAATAACAATACCACACAAAGTAATGAAAAAAACCACAATACTATAGTCACTGTTAATCCTGCTACTGAAGAAATTATCAGAGAATATAGACTCATTTCAAAGGATGAAATTACAACTTTAGCTAATAAATCTAAAAAAGCTTTCAAAGAATGGAAAAAGGACTATCGAAAGAGAACAGGATTTTTGTACGCCTTTGCGAATGAATTTAAGAAGGAAAAGGAAACACTTGCTCGAATAGCTACTTCAGAGATGGGAAAAACCGTTAAAGAAGCCCGATCTGAAATAGACAAGTGTATTTGGGCTGTAGAATATTTTGCTGATAATGGTGGGGTATTTTTACATGATGAAGTTATCAATACGGATGCTAGGAAATCTATCGTCACATTTGAACCGTTAGGGGTAATCGCGAGTCTGATGCCTTGGAATTTTCCCTACTGGCAGGCACTTAGATTCGCTGCACCGTCACTGATAGCAGGTAATACCATTATCTTGAAACCCTCCAGTGTTACTATGCAATGTGGATTAGAAATCGAGAGGATTTTTGAAAAGATTGGTTTACCAGACAATGTTTTTAAAACAGTAATTGCTTCCGCTGTGGAAGCGGAATATTTAATCAATTCTGATGATGTTAGTGCAGTTACTTTTACTGGGAGTGTGCCTGTGGGTGCAAAGGTGGCCAAGCATGCAACCGCTCAATTAAAAAAAATAGTATTGGAGTTGGGAGGTAGCGATCCATTTATCGTTTGTGAAGATGCAGATATAGATAAAGCGTCAAGTGGAGCTGTAAAAGGACGGTTCATTAATTGTGGACAGAGTTGTATAGCATCCAAACGCTTTATTGTTGTCAAAAACGTAGCATCTCAATTTATTGAAAAATTTGTTGAAAAAACAGAAAAGTTAAAAATTGGAGATCCACTTTCAGAAGAAACTGATATCGGACCACTTGTGAATTCTTCTGCACTAGAAAATATTGACGAAATCGTGAAGAGATCATTGAAAGAGGGTGCAGAATTGGTAACGGGCGGACAACGATTAAGCGAAAAAAATGGGGGTAATGAAAAAGGATATTTCTACAAACCCACTATTTTAAAAAATGTTACTCCTAAAATGGAGGTGGCTAGAGAAGAAACATTTGGTCCAATTGCCCCGGTATTGGTGGTAGAAGATGAACAAGAAGCATTGGAAATAGCAAATGATACAAAATTTGGCCTGGGGGCAAGCATTTGGACACAAAATTTGGGGAAAGCCGAAAAATACTCAAAGTTACTACAGGCAGGAATTGTTACGGTCAATAATGTTGTTGTATCAGATCCTAGAGTTCCATTTGGTGGGATCAAAAATAGTGGATTTGGGAGGGAATTATCAAAGCATGGAATGTTTGAATTTGTAAACATCAAATCTATAAGGTTCTATGATCAGCTGATCCATCACCACTATGTTGAATAAAGAAAGAAAAAGAATCACTCTTTAAACGATTCTATTCTCTTGCTAGATTGATGTATCTACAGTTAGGCATTTCATCACCTAATTGGAAAAAAATATTCTATAATTAATCAATGTCGTAGTCGGCAATAGCCCGCTAACCATTCCGTCATCCGGCCTATAGGAACCGTTTTTTTCCAGATTAACGGCCTGAAATCGTAATATTTGTTTGTAGAATCCCTTGACTATCTCTAATATATCTCATAACTTCCCAAATTCTCTAGTTCTAAAATTGATTTTAAGGTGATCTTTTAATGTATTGAATCGAATTTTTTGTTATTGAATGACGTTCGTTATTGCCTGGAAATCTGGGGAACGGATTATGAAAAAATTAAGCAAACATGTATGCTAGCTGAAGAGCTTGGATATTACGGATTTTATTATGGAGAATCGTTAACCGAAATTGACTTGGACTGTTGGACAGTTCTCTCCACTTTAATTCCAATTACTAATAAAATTAAACTGGGCCCTGTTATTACCTATATACTTCCGGAATATAGAAGCATGGCTTTGCTTGTAAAACAATCAATTACTTTTCAAGATATTTCGAAAGGACGACTTGAATTTAGAACAGGAGCAGGTGCAAGTCTTGAATATTCTCTTCAGTGGTGGTATCCTTTTGGAATCAACTATTCTAATACGACTCAACGAGTGGCTTTATTTAACGAAGGCATTCAATTACTGTCAAAATTGCTGGGAAACAATGATACAAACTACAGCCAATCTGGAAGCACTCTAGTTGCAAATTTTGATGGACAGTTTTATAAAATACGGGGAGCTTCTTTTGTCAAATCTAAAATTAGGATTCCTATAACGATAGCAGCCAAACAAGATAAAATGATGAAAACTGCTGCAAATTATGCAGATACATGGGAATGTTCCTATCTGACTCCTAACGAATATTTTACTTTAAACCAAAAGTTTGAAAGCTTATCAAAAAAACGCCAAAATAACAAAGATCCTAGAGAATCTCAGAATCGAGCGGTAAAGAGATCCATTGAATTGGATGTTCTTATTGCGAGTACCGAGCAAGAACTCGATTACAAGAAAAAATTATTTGCTATGGGGAGGGGCTCCCGTGTTTACGCCCAAATACTAAAAAAGGGCCTTGTGGGAAATTCTGCTCAAGTATGCGCTAGGATACAAGAATACGTGGACTTGGGTATCAACCAGTTTTTTCTTGCGTTCCAGGATCCATTTGACCTCAAATCGATAGAATTATTCATGGATGCCGTCAAAAGTAGAAAAACCTAACTTTTCAATCATTTAGAGGATAACACAAAATTGAACTGTTTTTTTGATTTTTCTGACCTTTTTTTTCAATCTATGGACTTGTCAAAGGAATGCTCCTTTGAGATTTTTTGGAATTTTTATAACCATGAACTCATGATTGACACAAATTGCCTATGAATGGACCCGCAATGACGATATTCAAAAATTAGCAAAGATTTTTTACTTCTTATGTATCGTTTATGAGGTAGACAATGAACATAGAAATTACAAATAAAGAAAGACAACGTTTTTTGTTTGGAAAAACAGGTATTGCATCGGTTATTTTTATCGCTACTATGATATTTTTTTCATATCAAGTTTCGTACGCTCAGCTGGATTCAACTAATAACTTCAACAGTAGTAGTAGCAGTAGCGGTGGTGATAGTAATAGTAGTAACGAAACAAGCATATCTTCTTTAATTGAGGCCGGGAAGGTGTCGTCTGGATCCTTTTCAAGTTTTGTTTATGACATCAATACCCTTTTAGCAGATAATTCCTCAAAATCCATTTCAAACGGTACCACAAATTCCCAAACTGTTATACCATCGTTAAACTTGCTCGCATTGGATGAAATAGCGATCCAAAACACTTCCATGTCGGTACCTGCACCGGTAAGACATCCGGGCCAACCATCACACGAAGTAGTTTTCGCTCTTCCACTAAGGAATGACGGCAATATTTGGTCAGGCACGGTAACATTTACAGCAAGTAAACCGATAGAAGTTGAGGTACTTCACACTTATTCACCAGTGGAGAACCCTGATTCAACTCATGGTGAGCCATATCATGCAGTCTTGCCTGGAAATAAGAGTATTGCAATAACACATCTCCGACATTTGGTTGACGTGCCGATTGAAATCAATGGAACTGGAATAAGCTCAGGATCTCTAAATTTCGCTGGTAACGCACTAGTATTTCACAAGACAAGTGGAGAGCCATTCACTGTGACCTATACTATTGATGCTATTGCAAAGGAGTTGACTAAACTTGGAAAATAGATCGCAGTAGCAATGCATCTTGTCAATTAAAAAAAGATAATCAATTCCTCTTTTAATCAGATCCAAAATTAATTGACGTGGAGTTGATTTTTTTTGTTGATGACCACAATACAAATCATTTTCTTAATTCTCTACTGATTTTTTAAAAGATGGTTGCAATTGAATTCATATTGGTTGTTAGCTCGTAGGGTAATTGCACCTGCAAATAATCCAGAAACATAAATGAAACGTATGATCTAACCAGAAAATCCTAATACTACTTTGATCTCAAGTGGCCCGGCCGCATAAAGTATGATCCTTTAATAATTAAATACTAATTACTAAATCCTAGCCCCTATCAAGGTTATCTTGTTGACCATAGATATACCATTCTACCTTCTATAGGAAATAGAATCAATCTATTAGAACTTTGATTTGATAAATAGGCAGTGGCAGACAAAAAAGAATCATTGATCTTTGTTCAATAATTCCTCAAAAAGGATTGATGGTATGCAAAAAAATACAAACTAAATTTGTTAGCTTAGAATGACTGATTGTAAAGATGCAAGACGAGTTTCTATATTGTCAGTTCGGACATATGTGAATCCTGAACCTTGATACAAGGTTTCTATAAATCCCAATCTATCCCTAATTTCCTCATGATATTGCAGCTTAGAAGAGTCTTTTAAGGTCCAATACAAAATCTCTTTGCCTGTACCAGGATCGATATGCACTTCTATAACACGTTTATTATCGGCTGTCAAAAAAGTTTTCACTTTAAACATAACATTAGTCGTATTAGTGAGATCGTTTAAGAAATAGTCTTTGCTCTTATTGTCGGTTGAGTGAAAAATAAAATCATCTCCTGCTAGATTTTTTACATCGTTCATTGTAAGTTTTAAATACCGGCCATCATCTCGATAATCCATAATATACGGATTACTGGTATTTGAAACGTCAAATACTACTCCTATTCCTCTTCGTTCATTATCGGGGGCATCGGACGCATGAAAACCCGTATTAAACATAATCTCAATATATGTTTCATTATCAAATTTATCCTCTGGTTCCTCAAAATAATCCAGTATATTGCCCTTCCAAATTATCATTTGGTTTTTTGCTGCCTTCATATCTAAACTTCCATCAATATTTTCTCTTTGAATTTCAATTCGGGGTGAATTTATGTCATTGTTGTGACCTTGAGAGTGCTTCCCAAGGTCCAAGTTAACTCTAATTTTTTTGTCCGAATTAAGCGGATCAATTAATTCGTATGAATATTGTTTGTTGAATTTTGTATCCGCTATCAACAAACCTTTTTCGTCAAAAATTTCATTATCTAGAACTTCTTCTGATGCTAAAATATTATCTTCCTCTTCCTCCAACTCCTCAACGTCAGTATCATTTAAAACGTCATTAACTTTACACATTATTTCCGATGACTTATTTACCTCTGAGGAACAATCATATGGATACATTATTTTTAGAAATGGACAAATATTGGTTATTGTCTTATTGTCTTCGATGGACTCGGTGATATTTCCTAATCCACTTTTAATATGAGGTATGGATATTGTTGCATTTACAGAAGATTCAGAGGTACTATTACTTTGTACAGGATTATTGTAAAATTCTGGACAATTTCTGGTATCTGTTGTATTTAATAAAACATAGTTTTTACCTTTAACATGACTAACTGTTTGAGCCAAGACCATAATCTCTCCATTAGATTTTGGATTTGTAATCAAAATATTGATGTTCATATAAAAAATGATAAATGAAAAGATAATGATTGTTAAAAATAAGATAAAAAACCTATTGGAATAAGCATGTCTGGTTACCAATTTTTTAAATACTATAAACCTTATATTATATA
>JAKDMR010000672.1 GCA_030452275.1 Candidatus Nitrosocosmicus sp.
ATCGATACTCTAAAAAATAAAAACATAGATCTGTATAAAAGTATTACAAAATAGGAAAAAGTAATTAAAGTGATTGTTTTATTCTATTGGTAATAATAGTATGCCTCAGTTTTCAGAAAGAAAAAAATTGATTCTAACATTCCTTATAATCAACTGTGAAATGAATCAACTAACAGAGAAGGAAGCAATGAGGTATATTAAACAGAATTTTGGTAGAGACGTTTCCAGAAGAACATACTACAATTATAGAAACTCTATATATCATAACTATGAAAAAACATTACTTCAGGATTATAGAAAGAACTACCCTGGACTACTACTTCACCATGATCTAGCAAAATCCAATAAAGGATTAGTCAGTATGGCAATGATGACCGAAAAAATCTCGATAATTAGAAAGGGATTAAAATTGGGTACTAACCTTGTAAAGTATGATAAACCCGCAATCGACTATGCTCAATATATGAAAGATCAAGAATCTCAGATGAAAGTATCGCTTGATAAATCTAAAAAACTAATTGAAAAAATCCAGTCAAAGAGAAGAGGTAAATAATATCATACATTAGAAGAATGATTTATTTTGTTTTATCAAAAATGTATCTGAATTCTCGAATAAACTCGGCTACTCTTGTTGAATTTATGTCAACCTCTTCATAAAGTAGTTGTTCTGCTCTTTTTCCTTCGTCATTATGTCATATCTTTACCTCGTCATTTGCACTTTTGAATTATCTACGATATTCTTACTACAGGATGTTGTCATCAAGACAATAAATTTGATAAGTTTTTCTCAAGCCACTTTACCTTTTGTTGATAGTCGGGAACAAACTGCTTCAAGTAATCCCAGAAGTGATGTGAATGACCCTTTATGACAAAATGACATAGTTCGTGAATTATTATGTAGTCAATTATATCATAAGGAGCCTTTACCAAATGTGCATTCAAGTTGATTGATCCTTCCTTAGTTACACTACCCCATCTGTTGACCAGGTTTTTTACCTCAATTCCTTTAGGTTTAACATTAACTATTTTGCAGAAGTTGTCTACCTTTTTGCGAAATATCTCACTGGCTTCTGATGCCAACCAATTGACATACAGGCTTCTGATTTTATCATTTTGATTTTCACCTTTGTTATCGTGATGTATACTTACAATAAATCTACTTTCATCAAAGACAAATTTCTCAGCAGAATCCTCACTACATGGAAAAATATTCAATTCATAGTTTTTTCCTAAATATGATAGTGTGGATCTATCTGGGTAAGATGGTTTTGCTATGTCTGATTTTTCATTTTGAAAATCTTTTTGTTTTATTGTTATCCACCTAGATTTCTTGTTTAGAATGTTTTGAACATCTTGCAAGGTTTTGTTGAACGGAACCCTTACGGTTATCCCTTCTTTATCTACTGTTATTTCACTTGTTTTTCTTCTTTTGCTCTTGATTAGCAGATACTCTACCGTTTTATTTCCATACTGAAAATACTCTTTTGATCTTTGCTCTTCTTGAGTTCTATTATCCAACATAGAAATCAAGACTCTAGATTTCGCTTTGCCAGGTCTATGAATCGGTCTGTTAGCAAATCCTTCTTATCAGAGTTATCAGCCAACTTTTCATTTGGAAACTCAGAAAGAATATGCTTTGTCGCCTAACTCAAACTATTTAGCTGGGATATAACCAATTTATCACT
>JAKDMR010000673.1 GCA_030452275.1 Candidatus Nitrosocosmicus sp.
CCTAATAACAGGAGCTATATAGCTTATTTGAAAAGGAGTTATTCAACACACCATATCGTCAGTAAATCAAACAAAAATCTGTTCACTACAATTAATTCATGGAAACTCCATTCTCTTATCCATCACCTTTGGTTAAATCTGACTATATCAATAATAGTATTGATATAAGTCATTAAAAAACTCCTTTGATAATTCTTTGATAGACTGTTTTTTGACCCGGGCTATTTCTAAAAGTGTATCTATTAATTGTTTCTTTCCAATTTTTGATGACATTTGACACTGTCCCTGTGGAAATTCCTGTTATTTCTGAAATTTCTGATCTCGAAAGGCCGTTTATATAATACTTGATGACTGACTTTTGAGAGTTATGGGTGTTATTACTCAATCTCTGTCTCACATCTTTAATATATCGCAAAAAAGCATATCTATATCAAAATTACAAAACCGTCGCTTTTTGGATAAATCCGGTCAAATAGGCACTTAAAACGGTCAGGTCGTGGTTGGTATGGTTATACTCGGAATCCCTTATAGTTATCGAAATACCGGGAATCTTCACTTTTGTTACGTAGGGGATGAGATACCCTACTCTTAGAGGCGAATTCATGGAATTTCTTTCTCTATACTGTTCTTTTTGTCATTATGGAGTGTATTTTAGGCGGATTTGTTCCTTTTTGACTATTAATGATTGATTTCGAGCAGCAGTTACAGTTGTAGTTGCAGAACCATTCTTGCAATACTAGTAGTGAATATCATTGAACTACTGTTTGGATCCCTCTTTTGTATTACTTTTTCCGATTCTTTAGCCTCATTTCCATCCTGTCCTGTCCTTCTAAAAATCTCCTTTTTTCCTCCTCATATCTCAAAAGCAATTGAGGAACCTCCGTAGGCTTTCCTTTTTCGTCTAGTGCTACTAGGGTTACATATGCGGTGCCGGTGTGAACCTTTTGAGATTTGTTTAGATCTTCTGCTTCTATTTTTACCTCTGCTTCGATAGAACTTCGCCTAACGTAGTTTATTCTTGCCTTTAAAATCAAAGCATTTCCAATATATACTGGCTTTAGAAATGTCATACTATCTATGCTTGCCGTTACAATATTTGCATGACCTGCATGTCTCTTTGCCACCAAACCAGCCAACAGGTCCACATACTTTAAAATCATTCCGCCAAAAACATTTCCAAGCGGGTTAGCGTCTGAAGGCAGCATTACTATTGTCGTCTCTGCTTCTGATTCTTGGACTGTTTTTTTGGGTTTGTCTTGTAGTGGTTGAAACTCGTTTGTCAATATACCCATCATATGGAATCAGACTTATTAAATTCTTAAAATCTTAAAATGACCTGATTTCTTTGACATATCAAGACATGCTCCTGGTATACTAGGGATTAATTCATTTTATAGAAAATCATGTTATTTGATTCATGATATATTTTACCTAGTTTTTTCAAGTTTGTCTAAAGTGTAGATCTCTTGCGTAATTAGTCCAAACCTTTTATGAAAAGATGTGTGAATATCGCAATTTCTAAATTATTTTAAAGATAATACAGGAAGAAAAATCAAACGATATTTGTCTTACAAATGAGGTTGAACGTGTTGACCGTTTGATTTGCATATATATGGAACGGTGTACAGATATATTAAGGGAAATTAATTAAATGTTTGTGTCGCAAGAGACACAGGTTAAT